>JBAXFO010000098.1:0-10265 GCA_037139885.1 Planctomycetota bacterium | reverse complement strand
GTACTCCGAATCCCAGGGATCGCGACGTTCGCCAATGGGTTGAGACTCATCCCTGGGATTCGGAGTACCTCATCCCCAGGGCTTGGCTAATATTCCTCCACTCTGAAATTGATTTAACGATTGGCGCCACTATGACTCAGCGAATGATTGCCATCCTTGGACTGTTGACGCTCTTGGCTCCTGCGGCCTCCGCCCAGGACCCGAAAGAGGTCTTCACCAAAGAGCAGCGCAGCGAAGCGACCGGCATGATCGACCGCTTCATCCAGCAGCGCACGGCCGAATTCAACGTCCGCAATCGGGCCGATTGGGCCAAAGTGCAAAATCGCGAGCAATGGGAAAAGTACCGAGATGAACGCATCGGTAAGTTGCGTGAGTCGCTCGGCGAATTCCCTCCGTCCGGCCCGCCGAAAGTGCATGTCACCAACGTGCTCAAGGGGGACGGTTACAACATCGAAAACCTCGTCTACGAAAGCCGGCCCGGCCTCTGGGTGACGGGCAATCTTTACGTTCCAGCGATGCCCGGCAAATCGATGCCCGGCATCTTGATCGCCCACGCTCATCACAACGGCAAGAGCGAAGCCGAACTGCAAGCCATGGGCATGATCTGGGCCCGCGCCGGCTGTCAGGTTCTGATCATCGATCAAGTTGGCTACGGCGAACGCCGCTCGCATCCTTTCAAGACCGCCGCCGATTATCCCCAGCCCTATAAAACCTCGCGGCAAGATTACTATTTCCGCTACGACACTGGCATTCAACTTCAGCTTCTGGGCGACAGCCTCATGGGCTGGTTCGCCGGCGATCTCATGCGCGGGGTCGATCTGCTGCTAGCGAGGGAGGGGACGGATCCCAAGCGGATCATCATTCTCGGCGCCGTGGCGGGCGGCGGCGATCCCGCTGGCGTCACCGCGGCCCTCGATCCGCGGATCACGTGTGCGGCGCCGTTCAACTTCGGCGGCCCGCAGCCCGAATCGAAGTACCCGCTGCCCGACGATGCGGAAACCAGCTTCAACTTTCTCCTCGCCCCCTATTGGGAATCGACGCGCGGCCTGCGGCTCGGCGGCCGCGACGATTTCCCCCACTGGGTGATCGTGTCCAGCACGGCCCCCCGTTACTTGATTCATGGCCACGAGTTCGCCTGGGACAAAGATCGCGATCCCGCTTGGAAGCGTTATCAGAAGGTTTGGGACTTTTACCAAGCTCAAGATCATCTCGGCGTCGCTCACGGCAAGGGGATTTTGAAGCTGCGTCCGCCGGAAGCGACGCACTGCAATCACATCGGCGAGTTTCATCGCCGCATGATCCATCCCCTGTTCGATCAATGGTTCGGCATCAAGGGGATCGAATACAACATGCCGAAAACGTCCGCGGAGATGCTCTGCATGACCGAAAAGGCCCGCGGCGAACTTCAGCCGAAAAGCCTCAATACGGTCATGAGTGAAGTCGCCCAGGCGCGCGTCGAAAAGGCCCGAGCCCGCCTCGCCGGCAAGGCGCCGGCGGAGCAGCGTGCGCTCGCCCGCGAAAGTTGGAGCAAGGTTCTCGGCCCGGTCGTCCCGGCCAAGCCGGCCGTCGTCAAATCGACGCAGACCGACCCCGGCGCCGATGCCAAGATCGAGCGCGTGGTCCTCGAAGTGGAGCCCGGCATTCTGGTTCCAATGGTTCTTCTCGTTCCCAACAAGATCGCCAAGTCGGCCCCGATCGTTCTTGGCGTCGCCCAGGCTGGCGAGGCGGAGTTTCTCAAGCAGCGGGCCGACGAGATCAAAAAGCTCGTCAATGCCGGAGTGATTGTCGCACTCCCGGATGTCCGCGGCACGGGGGAAACTCGCACCAGCAAATCCCGCGGCAAGGACGGTAGCGACACGAATCAGTCGGTCCACGTGCAACTCTTCGGCGAGACCATGCTCGGCGAACGCCTCCGCGACCTGCGTTCGGTGATCGGTTACCTACGCAGTCGCCCGGATGTCGACGGCAAGCGCATCGCGCTCTGGGGCGAGTCGTTCGCCCCCGCCAATTCGGCGACGACGAACTTCAAAGTTCCGCATGGGGTCGAAGGGGCGCCGCTGCAATCGGAACCGCTCGGCGGCCTGCTCGCGCTGCTGGGGTCGCTTTATGAAGACGATGTTCGTGCTGCGTTTATTTCCGGAGGGCTTAGCGACTATCTGTCCGTGCTCGGGCATTTCGCAGTGTTGATTCCGCATGATGCGTCCGTCCCTGGGGTTCTCGTGGCCGGCGACCTCGCCGACTTGACCGGAGCTCTGGCGCCGCGGCCGGTTCACCTGGAGAACATGGTCGACGCCATGAACCGCCCGGTCGCGAGCGGCGATTTGCGGAAGCTTTACGCTCCCGCGATTTCCAGCTACGCAGGGACGCCCAACGCCTTGTCGTTCGGCGATCAGAGTTCATCGGCTGCGGCCTGGTTGGTCGAACGTCTTAAGTGAATTCGGCATGTCGGCGCACCGATGCAGTCCATGCCGAACGGCGTCTGAAAGGATCTGCTACCGCTGTTGGATGCGGCGAAGCGCCGCCGCCAAGCGATCGATCTCCGCTTGAGTGTTGTAAAGCGAAAGCGAAGGGCGCACTGTCGTTTCGACGCCAAAGCGCCGTAGCGAGGGTTGAGCGCAGTGATGTCCTGCCCGGACGGCGATCCCTTCCAGATCGAGCAAGCGGCCAACTTCTTCGGTTTTCTTGTTCTTCAAAACGAACGACAACACGCCGACTTTGTCTCGGGCCGTACCAATGAGATGCAAGCCATCGATCCGGGCGAGGCATTCGGTCGCGTAGCCAAGCAGTTCGTGTTCGTATTTGGCGATATTGGGAAGGCCGAACTGGCTGACATAGTCGAGGGCGGCGCCGAGTCCGACGGCGTCGCCGATGCTGGGCGTGCCGGCTTCAAATTTGCCGGGAGGATCGCTGTAGGTCGTTTCTTCGAAGGTGACATTACGGATCATATTGCCGCCCCCCTGCCAGGGGGGCATGATCTCTTGCAATTCTTCGCGGGCCCAGACGACGCCGATGCCGGTGGGGGCGAAGACTTTGTGCCCGGAGAAGACGAAGAAATCGGCATCGAGTTCTTGGACGTTGACCGCGAGATGCGCCACGGTTTGAGCCCCGTCGATGAGGACGCGGGCGCCATACCGTTTCGCCATGCGCGTCATTTCGTGGATCGGCAGAATGGTGCCCAGGCTGTTGGAAGCGTGCGTGAGCGAGACCAGGCGCGTGCGCGGACCCAAGAGGGATTGATACGATTCGAGCATGATCTCGCCGCGATCGTTGACGGGAATGACGCGAATCACGGCCCCCTTTTCGCAAGCGACCATCTGCCAGGGGGCGATGTTGGCGTGATGCTCGAGAGTTGAGAGAACGATTTCGTCGCCGGGCTGAAGGAACTTCTTACCGTAAGTTTGGGCGATGAGGTTGATGCCCTCCGTCGTGCCGCGGACAAAGATCATTTCTTTAGGGGACGCGGCGCCGATGTAACGCTGGGCCGTGGCGCGGGCGCGTTCGTAAGAGTCCGTCGAGCGGGCGGCGAGCGTGTGAGCGGCGCGGTGAATGTTCGAATTGTCGTTGGCGTAATACTTGGCGATGGCGTCGATCACGCATTGCGGCTTTTGGGTCGTGGCGGCGTTGTCGAGCCAGACCAATGGTTTGCCGTGCACCTTTTGGTTCAGAATCGGAAAATCGCGGCGGATAGCGTCAATGTCCATCGGACGGGAGCGATAGGCGCTTTGGATGGACGAAGTCGGCGCTTGAAACGCCCCCAGTCCCGGGATGCTCGCCGCCGATTCGCCCGAACGAATGCGGTCCGCGAAGAGGCGCGCGGCTTCTGCATAGGGCCCTTGTTCGGGACGCAACACTCCTGGGACAATGGGAGCAGGCGGATTCCAGGCTGTTTCACGCGGCTCAATCGGAACCTGCGTTTGGTCCGTCGCCGGCAATTGATTGTAAAGGCGCGACGCGATGGCGGCGATTTGTTCGGCGCTGAACGGTTCCATGGCAAGTCACCCCTACTTAATCTTGGCTCGGCGGTTCTCATAATCGTGGTAGTAGCCGACTTCGACATTTTCGAGCACGCCCAGAGCGTCGTCCGTGAGCACGGCGCACGAAAAGTACAGCGTGAGCAAATACGACGCGACGCCGAGACTATCGAGCCCCATGAGGCGGGCGGAAAGGCTCGGCATAATCTCGCCAGGAATGCCCGCCTGATGCAAACCGACAACGCCTTGATCGGTCTCGCCGACACGCAAAAGCAAGATGCTGGTAGTGCCCGTCCACTGGTTCGAGCGGTGGCGGCTCTTGACGTCGAGCTTGTCGCACGGCACCAGCGGCACGCCGCGCCAGGTGATGACGGGCGTGCCGAACAAATCGGTCGTCACGGGCGGAACGCCCCGCCAGGTGCATTCGCGTTCGAAAGCCGCGATTGCTTTCGGATGAGCCAGGAAGAACGCGGGCTTCTTCCACACGAGTGCAAGAAGTTCGTCGAGATCGTCGGGCGTCGGGGCGCCGTAACGGGTGCTGACGCGCATCGTCGGGTCGACGGAATGGAGCAAGCCGAACTTGGTGCTATTGATCAGCTCCCATTCTTGGCGCTCTTTGATGCCCTCAATCGTGAGGCGGACTTGTTCTTCAAGCTGCTGATAAGGGTCGTTGTAAAGATCGGAAACGCGGGTGTGCACGCGGACCACGGTTTGCACGGCGGATAGAGCATATTCGCGCGGATGGGCGGAATAATCGACGAACGTCTCGGGAATTTCCACGTTCTCGGCAAACCCGGAAACGAGATCGATATTGCGTTCGCCATAACGGTTCACCGTGGAGCGAAGCTGGAGATGTTCATCGATCGCCTTGCTGAATTCGCTCTTGAGTCCAGGAAGTTCCTTAAGGACGGAATCGAGATCCTTGCGGGACAAGGTGAGCAAGACGCAAGGCGTGATCGTGCGGACGGTCACTTCGGAGGGTTTATCGGAGACGACTTCCGTCTCGCCGAAGTATTCGCCTTCGGTGAGCAGGGCGATGCGTAGGTCGCTGCCGTGGACTCCCTTGCTCAAGACTTCGACTTGTCCCTGAGCGATGACGAAAAATTTGCTTTGATCTTCGCCTTCGACCAGCAGGCGGTTGCCCAGGGAGACGGTCTCGGTTTTGAATTGCGGGGCCATTCGATTGATGATCGCATCGGGCAGTCGGGAAAACAGGGGCACGCTGCGCAGGGCTTCAGGAGCGAAAGACGATTGCCCGTTGATGACATCCAGGCCAATGCGTTCCGCTTTTTTGAGTTCGACTTTCGTGCGGTTGACACGAAACGTCCCGCCGTCGACCTGCACCCACGGGAGCAGGCTGAGCAGCCAGCGCGGCGTGATCGACATCATTTTGGGCGATGTCTTGGTCGTATTGGCCAGGTTTCGTGCGACGGCGGTCGTCACGCTTCGTTGCAGCAAGCCGTCTGACATGTCGCGGACCTCAGAAAAAGTTCGGGGGCGTGATTCGTTTTGCGCAGCTTCACAAGCGGCGTCTAGATGCCGAGACCTTGATCGAATTTGCCGGGCTCGCGCCGTTCGTAATCGTGGTAGTAGCCGACTTCCACGTTTTCGAGCACGCCGAGCGCGTCGTCGGTGAGGACGGCGCACGAGAAATACAGCGTGAGCAGGTAGGACGCGACGCCGAGGCTATCAAGCCCCATGAGGCGGGACGACAAACTCGGCATGATCTCGCCTGGGATCCCGGCTTGGTGCAAACCGACGACGCCCTGATCGGCCTCGCCGACGCGCAGGAGCAAGATGCTGGTCGTGCCTGTCCCTTGATTCGAGCTGTTGCGGCTCTTGATGTCGAGTTTGTCGCAGGGCACGATCGGAATGCCCCGCCACAAGATGACGGGCGTGCCGAACAAGTCGGTCGTCGTCGGCGGAACCCCCCGCCAGGTGCACTCCCGCTCGAAGGCCGCGATCGCCTTGGGATGAGCCAAGAAGAACGCGGGCTTTTTCCAGACGAGGGCAAGGAGTTCGTCAAGATCGTCGGGCGTCGGAGCGCCGTAGCGGGTGCTGATCCGCATGGTTGGGTCGACGGAGTGAAGCAGGCCGAATTTGGTGGCGTTGATGAGATCCCATTCCTGCCGCTCTTTGATGCCTTCGATCGTCAGCCGCACTTGCTCTTCGAGTTGCTGATAGGGATCGTTGTAAAGATCGGAAACGCGCGTATGCACACGCACCACGGTTTGCACAGCCGAAAGCGAATACTCACGCGGATGGGCGGAATAATCGACGAAAGTCTCAGGAATTTCGACGTTCTCGGCGAATCCCGAGACGAGATCGATGTTGCGTTCGCCGTAGCGGTTGACGGTGGAGCGAAGTTGGAGATGTTCGTCGATCGCCTTGCTGAATTCGCTCTTGAGGCCGGGGAGCTCGCTGAGGACGGAGTCGAGATCCTTGCGCGACAGCGTGAGCAAGACGCACGGGGTGATGGTGCGGACCGTCACTTCCGAGGGCTTATCGGAGACGATCTCGGTCTCGCCGAAATATTCGCCTTCGGTGAGGAGAGCGATCCGCAGGTCGCTGCCATGCACGCCCTTGCTAAGCACTTCCACCTGGCCATGGGCGATGACGAAAAATCTGCTTTGATCTTCGCCTTCGACGAGGAGGCGGTTGCCAAGGAAGACGTCTTCCGTTTTAAACCGGGCGGCCATGCGGTTGATGATGGCGTCCGGGAGACGGGAAAAGAGCGGGACGCCGCGCAGGGCCTCGGGAGCGAACGACGATTGTCCGTTGACGACGTCAAGGCCGATGCGTTCGGCGTTTTTGAGTTCGACCTTGGTACGGTTGACGCGATACGTGCCGCCATTGACCTGCACCCATGGCAACAGGCTGAGCAGCCAGCGCGGCGTGATCGACATCATCTTGGGCGATGTCTTCGTCGTGTTCGCCAGATTGCGGGCGACGGCGGTCGTAACGCTGCGCTGGAGTACACCGTCCGACATATCTTGAACCTCGGTGAGACAAACGTTCGCCATACGACGGCTTGCGGGTCAGACTATGAGCGCCCAAAGCCAAAACAAGCACGCAGCCGCCAGGAAATGAGCAACTGACCGCGCTTTTGCCGTGGGAGGTGTTACTTGATTAAGTCGGCAAGCTTTTCGCCGCGGAAGATGGAGGAGCGATCGCTACGCCATCGGAACGAACGATTGCGTCACCACGTCGAAGAGCCCTTGATCGGTAATGCGCAAATCAGGAATGACCGGTAGGGCCAAAAAGGAGAGTGTGCCGAATGGAGCCGACAGCGTGCAGCCGAGATCGCGTGCGGCGGCGTTGACTCGTTCGAGTTGCTCGCAGACGACGTCGGCGGATTCCGTCGAAATGAGCCCGGCGATCGCCAGCGGCAGCAAGGCGACGACTTCGCCGTTCTCGACGGCCACAAAGCCGCCGCCGCTCTTGGCGAGCGCGTGAGCGCAGGCGAGCATGTCGCGCGGGTTGGTGCCGGCGATGACGAGATTGTGCGAATCGTGAGCGACGGATGAGCCGAGGGCGCCATGTCTTTTGAACTCGAAGCCGCTCACGAGTCCCAGGCCGATGTTGCCGGTGGCGCGATGGCGCTCGATGCTCGCGACGACGGCGACATCGAGCGCGGGGTCGAAGCGGTAATGCCCGGACGCATCGCGGGCGACCCGGCCTTGCTCGCGCTTCGTGATGAGTTGATCGGGAACGATGCGGATGATGGGGCGTGCGTCGCTGGCGAGTTTGAGCTCGAACGCGGACTCTTGCAAAGGAGCGATGTGGATCGAGTTGCCATGTTCGAGTCGCTGCGCGGAGACGTTGGCGACATACGCGCCGTCGCGGGCGGCGACGACGCCGTTCTTGAGCGTGAAGAGGGGCCGAAAGCTTTGCAGGTCTGCCAAAATCACGAGATCGGCGCGATAGCTCGGGGCCACGGCGCCGCGATCGACGAGGCCATAGTGCCGTGCGGGGATCAAGGTCGCATGCCGAACCGCGGCCGCGGGCGCGATGCCGTGCGCGACGACGCGGCGCAACAGGCCGTCGATATGGCCATCGCGGCGGAGATCGGTGGGGAAGATGTCGTCGGTGACGAGAGTCCAAAAATCGCCGAGATCTCCCGCGGCGAGCGGGGGCAAGAGGGCGTCGAGATTGCGGACCGTTGAGCCGTCGCGAATCTGCACGAGCATACCCAGAGCCGCTTTCTCGCGGGCTTCTTGCGGAGTCGACGATTCATGATCGGAGCGGATGCCGGTCGACGCGTACGCTTGCAACGCGGAGCCGACGAGGGAAGGACCATGGCCATCGAGAGCCCGGCCGAGAGTCAACGCGGCGCCGATTTTCTCGAGCACGGCTTGATCGCCGGCCAACACCGCGGGAATGTCCATGACTTCGGCGAGCCCGACGACGCCGGGCCGCATGAGCAGTTCATGAACCTCGGCCGGTCCGAGTTTGGCGCCGGCGTGTTCCCACGCCGTCGCGGGGACGCACGACGACGCAGTCAAGAACAAATCGAACGGCAATCCGACGCTGGCCGCACGCACGAGGTCGATGCCGGGGATGCCGAGGACGTTGCCGATTTCATGCGAATCGGAGATGACGGCGGTGGTGCCGTGGGGGACGACCATGCGGGCGAGTTCGGCGGGGGTGAGCAGCGTGCTTTCGAGGTGCATATGCGAATCGATGAAGCCGGGGGCGATGGTCGCTCCGGCAAGATCCAGCGTTTCGCGAGCGGTCCATTCCCCCTTGCCGACGCCGGCGATCCAGCCATCGGCGATGACGACATCGGCCCGCTCGATGCGCTCGGTAAAGACATTGACGATGTGGCCGCCGCGCAGCAAAAGATCGCCGGCCTCCTGGCCGAGCGCGACGCGAATGCGGCGGCGGAGAACGTCGATATTGGCGGAAGCGGTGCGGGGGTCGGCTTCGTAAGGGTTCATGGGAAGCGTTCCTTGGGCAGGGGGTCGCGTGCGGCCTTCGTTCAATAGGCCTTCGCTTTGCCGGATTTGAGCCATTGCTGAAAGAGATCGGCGCATTCTTCGCGAAGCAGTCCGCTCTCGACCTTCAACGGACTTTTTCCCATCTCGGCAAGTTTTTTGGCGTCGACGTACAACTCGCAAAATCCCGCATCCGCCGCATCGGCGATGACCGCCCCGAAGACGACGCGATCGATCTTCGCCCAGTGGATCGCCGAGAGGCACATGGGACATGGTTCGGTCGTGGAGTAGAGTTCGCAGCCATCGAGCGCGATCGTGCCCAGCGCCTTGGCGGCGGCGCGGATGCAATTGACCTCGGCATGGGCCGTCGGGTCGCCATCGCGCCAGACGGTATTGTGCGTCGCGGCGACGATCTGGCCGCCTTTGACGATCACCGAGCCAAACGGGGATTGCCCCAGTTCGATGCCGTCTTGCGCTTTGCGAATGGCGACGCGCATGTATTCTTCTTCGGTCATGAGGCTGCTCCCAGATTGATGGATTTGGTTCGGCCGCGAGGCTGTGCTTCTTTGGGCGGCGTCGCAGCCGTGAGACAACGCAGCACTTCTTCCCCCGTGGCCGGCAACGCCAACGACACTGGCGTTCCGGCGGCGACAAACGACAGGGCATGCTTCACCGCCGTCCACACCGCGACGCCCAGCAAGAGCGGCGGTTCGCCCACGGCCTTGCTCGCGTAGACGTTCATCGTGTTGTCGGGATTGTCGAGAAAGGCGACGTTGAAGATCGGGGGAATGTCGGTCACGTTGGGGACTTTGTACGTCGTCGGCGAATGCGAGAGCAACGCTCCCTTGGCCGAATAGCGGAGGTCTTCCGTCGTCACCCAGCCCTGGCCTTGAATGAAGCCGCCGATGACCTGGCCGCGATCGATGGCCGGATTGATCGACCGCCCCAGATCCATGAGGAGATCGACGCGGGCGACTTTGACGTCGCCCGTGAAGCGATCGATGTGCACCTCGGCGGCGGCGCAGCCGTTGGTGTAATAAAGGAACGGGCTCCCCTTGCCGGTTTCGCGATTGAACTCGACGCCCGGCGTGGCATAGAAGCCGCGTTCGCCAAGACTCACGCGTTGTTCATACGCCATGCCGACGATCTGGGCGAACGTCATGCGCACGGCAGGTCGGCGCCGATCGAAGACCGCGTTGTCGGCGAACTCGATGTAGGCCTCGGCGGCTTCGAGCCCATCGGCGAAGTTCGCCAGATGGCGGGCTGCGACGCCCGCGAGACGTTGGCGCAAGGCTTCGCAGGCGCGGACCGCGGCCGTGCCGTTGAGATCGGCGCTGGCCGAGGCGGCGGTGGGGGA
>JBAXFO010000097.1:0-10273 GCA_037139885.1 Planctomycetota bacterium | reverse complement strand
GCCGATGGCAGCGTCTACCTCCATGCCGGCCCCGAAATCGGCGTCGCCAGCACCAAGGCGTTCAGCAATCAGGTCATGGTCCTCACCATGCTCGCCCTTTACATCGGCCGCATGCGGCACCTGTCCAGCCTGCAAGGGACGCGCATGCTCAAAGAACTCCGCGGCATGCCCGACGCGATCCGCAAGACGCTCGAGTGTCATACCCATGTCAAGCAGATCGCCGAGAAATATCGCGGCGTCCGCAACATGCTCTATCTGGGCCGGCAGTATCTCTTCCCCATCGCCCTCGAAGGCGCCCTCAAAATCAAAGAAATCAGCTACATTCACGCCGAAGGATACCCCGCCGCCGAAATGAAGCACGGCCCGATCGCCCTCGTCGACGAAGAAACGCCCTCGGTGTTTTTGATTCCCACGGGCGGCGTCGTCGACAAGGTGATGAGCAACCTCGAAGAGATCAAGGCTCGCGGCGGCCCCGTCATCGCCATCGCTTCGGAAGGCGACGACGACATCTTGCGGCAAATCCGCGCCAAGGCCGACGATATCATCACCGTCCCCCAAGTGGCCGAGTATCTGCAACCGCTCGTCACTGTCGTGCCGCTGCAATTGCTCGCGTATCATGCCGCGCTGCTGCGCGGCTGCGATGTCGACAAGCCGCGGAATCTCGCCAAGAGCGTGACGGTCGAATGACAGGGCGGTTTGAAAATTGCCTCCTGGCATAAGGAACTTTGCGGTAAGCTGCACGCCGTCGATCCGAACGCCCTCGAACGCGGCCCCAAGCAAGTCGGCGCCAGCGTCAACATCGCCGGGCTCGATGAAGGACATTACGGCATCGAATTCTGGGATACGAAATCGGGCAAAGTGATCGGCACGGATTCGCAATCGGTCCGCCCGCTACGCCATTTCGGCTACGGCATCCAACTCCAACTGCCGGAGTTTCAGGGCGACATCGCCGTACGCATCATTCGGCGAAGAGAGTCGTGGACCGCGAAGTGAGTTAGCGGCTCTCCGCAGGAGAGCGCTGACGGCACGCAATATAAACGGCTCGTCGTGCGGACGGGCCTACCGTTTTATGCTCTCGGGCCGAAACAGAAAAGCCAAGACGTGCCGCAGAATTTGCCTCTCCTCCACGGCTCAACACGTCAGCGCTCTGCTGACGCACGAGCCGCGAACAATCGACATTACATTTCGGTTTGCATGCTCTCGCTGAGTTTGCTCAGAGCTTCGGACTCGATTTGGCGAACGCGTTCGCGCGTGAGGCCCAGCGATTCGCCGATTTCTTTCAGCGTCTTGGGTTCTTCATCGTCGAGGCCGAAGCGCATGCGAAGGACGGTGGCTTCGCGGGGGTCCATCTTTTCGAGAAGATGGAGCACGTGCTTGAGGTCGTCCGATTCGACCATTTCCATGTCGGGCGATTTGGCGTTGCCGTCCATGACCATTTCGTCGAGCGACCAGCCCATGTCGGCTTGTTCGGTCTGCGGAGCGGAGTTGTAGACGCGGATCGCCTTCTTGATGATCGCGAGCTTCTTTTTGGGCAGGTTCATGCTGCGGGCGACTTCTTCATGAGTCGGCGGCCGGCCGAGTTCGTCTTGCAGTTTGGAGCTCGCCCGGCGCCATTTCGCGAGGAGCTCGACCATGTAAGCCGGGATGCGAATGGTCTTGGCGGTGTTTACAAGGGCGCGCTTGATCGATTGCTTGATCCAGTAGCTGGCGTAGGTGCTGAAACGAGTATTCATCGACGGGTCGAAACCTTCGACGGCGCGGAGCAGGCCGAGGTTGCCTTCTTCGATGAGATCCTGGAGGGCCAGGCCCTTGCCCGTATAACTGCGGGCGATGTTCACAACGAGGCGAAGGTTGGCGCGGACCATGCGGTCGCGGGCTTCGCTGTCGCCTTCTTCGATCCGGCGCGCGAGCATCTTCTCTTCGTCCGCGGAAAGGAGCGCGGTCTCGTTGATCTCGCGCAAATACGTTTCCAGCGGCGACTGGACCGATGCTCCACGGGGGCGGCGCGGTCGTGTCATGAGGAAACCATCCCGACTAAAGGGTTTGGAGTCGCGCTTGCCGTCGCAACTCTTCACATTGTAAGGTTTCTCGCGGGACGCTGGCAAAGGTTCTCCCGGAAGTCTGGAGAATTTCGAGAAACTTTGCCGACGCTTCGCTGCGAGAGGAACGTCCCATGACGCCCGGCAAGGAGTCCTTTCCTTGAAGGAACGATGCGCACGCCCATCACGAGCGTCCGCATTTCCCTGCCCAAGTTATCGACCGCCCGCGCGCACAGCCTCGACGAGCAACCTCGAAAGTTTGTCAAGCAAATCGCGACGCGCCGGCGCCAAATGATCGATGGTCACGATCCGGAGAATCGTCGCGCCCCGACGAATCGTTACATCCTGAAGCTTCCGCAAGGCCGACCTTAAATTTGCGACATTTTGAGTTGACCGATCGGTTTCTGGCGATGCGCCGCGAACACGAGAGCCGCACGCCGGAGCGGACGCTCACCCCTTCTTCGCCATGAAGAAGCAGGCGTCAGCCCATCCGAAAAAGAAATGAGAATTTTGCCAGCAAGCGTTCGCGGTCGTTGTCAACCGGCCTGTCAGCTGCCCATTCGCGGGCGAAAGTCACCGTTTGCCTCGGCGCGTAACGGACGGTGAATGGCTTTGCGACGGCCAAAACCCTCTCGCCCCACCTAACTTCACGTCCCGATTGTAACACGAAAGTGCATGACGACCGAACGGCGTGAGCAGCCATTTTGCAAGCTCGGCTTTCAAAGTCGCCTCTTGAGAAATCGCTCAGCCCGCCGACCGGGCGCCCTGCGTTAAGCAGGGAAGTCCCGCGAACTTTTGCGGATTATGCCAATTTTACTAAATTTGATGCTTCCAACGTCCGATACGTAGTTCAACGGATCACCGCCTCGCGTGCGGGCGGCATGTTTGGTCCTACAAGAGGCCTGGGCTGAATGACTACTATCAGGAATATCGCTCTCGCGATCTTGTGTACATTCGCCTTGTTGCCGAAGCTAACCGCGCAACAACCGATGTACGACGCACCCTACGCCCCATACGCCCCATACGCCCCTTATGCCGCGTATCCGCCCCCGTCGCCCTTGACGCCGGCGAACTGGTCGCCTTCCGCGCCGTTCGCTCCGCCATCCGGGCCGCCGGTCGCTTCGGGGCCGGTCGTTCCCGAAATGAACTCGGGACTGGGTTACGGCATCAAGCCGTTGCCGCACATTCGCTTCGGCATCGATTACGTCTTTCTCTGGCATCAACGGATGACGCTGCCGTTTCCGACGTTGACCTCGGGGTTCACCGCGGATGCGATTCCCGGCGCTCTGGGTCAACCGGGAACGCAGCCCGTCTTTCAGGTTCACGAATCCGACCCGCGCTTATCCGCGGGCCGGGCGCGGCTGACGTTCTGGATGCCGCACGTCGAATCGATCTCGCTCGACATGAACGCCTTTCAGAGCGCTCAAGGAGCTCAACAGAGCACGGTGAGCACCGCCAGCAATCCGACGTTAGCCATCAGCCGGCCGATCTTCAACCCCGGCAGCAACACCATGGAGGCGCTGCCGATCTCGGCGCCCGGCTTGCTCAACGGCACCGCGATCGACGTGACGCGCACGCAGATCTATGGCGCGGAAATCAACCTACGCAATACGGTGAGCTTTCGCCCCACCAGCGAGCCGGGGTTTAGCTGCACTCCCCTCGTCGGCGTCCGTTGGCTGAAGGTCGACGAACGCTATTCGAACAACGATCAGGTCGTGAATTTGGCCGACAATAGCTCGAGCTACTTTCAAGACCGATTCTCGACCTCCAATACGTTCTTCGGCGGCCAAGTCGGTCTCGGCGTGGGCCTGCACACCGATTTGCTCGAATTCGACTTCGTCACCAAGCTCGCCATGGGCATGACGCAACAAAGCCTGGACATCACCGGCGCCTCGACGATCGTCGACCCGCTGACCGGTCTGCCGCTGACCGATCTCACGCGCGGCACGTACGCTCAACCGACGAACGTCGGCCACTACACGCGTTCGGCGTTTACGTTGCTGCCGGAAGTAGGCGTCAACGCGCGTTATGCGTTGACGGATCACTTCCGCTTCTCCATCGGTTATACGGCGTTTTTGATCGGCAATGTCATCCGCCCCAGCGGCGCGCTCGATTTGACGGTCAATCCGCAAGCGATTCAAGGGGGAGCCGGCACGGGCCCGAACTTCCCCCGGCCGCCGTCTCTCGAACATCAGACAATGTGGATTCAAATGGTGCAAGTCGGACTCGAGTGTGTATACTAATGGGATTGACCTGCCGCTGCCGTCGCAACGCTCACGCATTTTTTTTTTCGCTTTGCATCGTCCGACGAATTGTCCGCTCGCCACGCTTGAGCACGCGATCGAAAACCTGCTACTGAGGAATTCGCCATGTTACTTTCGAAGTCGCCGCGCCGCGTCCGTCTCTCCTTCGAAGGCCTCGAAGACCGTTTGACTCCAGCCAACAATCCCCTCTTGATCGCCCCTGTCCTGAACAGTCTGCCCGGAGCCCGGGCTTCGCTGTATCTCGATTTCAACGGGCATTTCGACGCAAAATATACGAGTATCGCGGGCGTCGTGACGAATAACGTCGATACGCCTCCGTTCGACCGCGACAACAATCCGAACAGCTTTAACGCCGCTGAACGGGAAGAAATTTACGCGATTTGGCGCTATGTCGCCGAAGATTTCTTGCCGTTCAACATCAACGTGACGACCGTGCAACCGGCTAGTTTCGCGCCTAAGGTCGCGGAACGCATCGCGATCGGCGGCACCGGGGCCTGGTTGCCCGGTGCGGGTCCGATGGGATTCGTCGGCGCTTATGTCCCGAATGGTTTCACCGTGCTGCCCGGTCCGACGGGCACCAACTACGTCTTTTCCGGGCTGTCGACAAATACCCGGCACGTCGCCGATCTCACCTCCAATATCGCTGGCCTTACTTTCGGCGTGCTCGATCAAAACACGTATCCCGGCGGCACGCTCAACACCGGCTTGCCGGACGGCACCGCGCCTATCTCGGGCGGCGCCTTCTCCACCAACAACACACGCAGCCTGTGGTGGTACGGCACCACGACTTCCGCGGTCACCTACCAGAACGACCTTAACGTCATCGGCTCAGCCGTCAATGGCTTCGGCTTCCGCCCCGATGATTATGGCAACACGATGGCGACCGCCCTCAACGTCAACAACTCGACGATTCCCAGCAACAACTTCACCGCCAATGGACAGATCAACTCCGTTACGGACGTCGACGTCTTCCGCTTCAGCGCCAAAACCGGCATCATCAACATCGATGTCAACGTGCCCGCCCCTTACAACAACCTCGATGTCCGCGCCCGACTTTTCGACATCAACGGAGTTCTCCTGGTCGACTCCAACCCCTCGACCAGTTTCAACGCCGCCATCACGTACGCCACTCGTTATGTCGGCGACTACTATCTTGTCGTCTCATCTTCGGGCCCAAGTGCGAATTCCACAACCCAAAACGTCGGCTTCAACATCGGCAGCTACGCAATCAGCACCAACATCATCAATCTCGCCGTCTACGCGCCCAAGCGATGGGTTTACGACCCGCGCACGGCCCTCTATTACGGCTACGCGACCGTCACCTCCGATGCCGTCGTCAATGGACCGTACTACCTGAACTTCACCGCGCCTCCCGGCGTAACGGTGGCGTCGCCCAACTCACAGCAACTGGGCGCTCAGTTCCGCGTCAAGTTCAACGCGTCCCTGCCCGCCAATACGCCCACTCAGTTCTTGATCCAGGTCAAGAATCCCCTCAACGCCAACCTCGGCACCTACTACAACTCGTTCCTGACGAACTTCTTCGTCAGCTGATCGAGCGCCAGGCATGAGGCGAACGAAAACGGGGACCTCAACTGAGGCCCCCGCTTTCGTTCTTTGGCCGTCAAATTTCCCTTTACGACGACGTTCCCGGCAGATTGATCAGATTCCCTCCCGCGCCGCCCGTGCCGCCGCGAAGCTCTTTCTTCTCGCTCGACTTGACCTCGGCGAATTCCGCCTCCTGGGCAGACGCATCCTCGTCGCCTGGCTTTTTGCGGCTGAGGCCGATCTTGCGGTCGACAGCGTCGATGCGCAACACGCGGACTTCGATCTCGTCGCCCACTTTCACGATCTCTTCCGGGCTCTCGACCTTTTCGTCGGCCAACTCCGAAATGTGCAGCAAGCCCTCGAGCCCCGGCTCCAACTCGACGAAGACGCCGAAGTTGGTGAGCTTGGTGACCTTGCCCTTCTTGACGTCGCCGATGTGGAAGCGGCTGGGGATGTCGTTGTCCCACGGATCGTTCGCCATCTGCTTGAGTCCCAGGGCCACGCGCTTGCGTTCGCGATCGACGCTCAAGATCACGCACGTCACCTTGTCCCCCTTGTTGAGCGCCTCGCTGGGATGGGCGATTTTCCGCACCCAGCTCATGTCGCTCACGTGCAGCAAGCCGTCGATGCCTTCTTCGATTTCGATGAAGGCGCCATAGTTGGTGAGATTGCGGACGACGCCTTCCACCTGCGTGTTCGGCGGATAACGCTCGGCCACCTTGTCCCACGGATTCGCCTGCACCTGTTTGATGCCCAGCGAAATCTCTTGCTTGTCCTTGTTGATGTTGAGGACTTGCACGTCGATTTTATCGCCGATCGACACCATCTCGCTGGGATGATTGATGCGCTTCGTCCACGACATTTCGCTGATGTGCACCAGGCCTTCGATGCCGTCTTCCAGCTTCACGAACGCCCCATAGCTCATCACATTGACGACCTCGCCCAAATGCCGGCTGCCGATCGGAAACTTGTCGACGACATTCTGCCACGGGCTCGCCGACTTCTGCTTGAGCCCCAGGGCGATCTTTTCGCGTTCCTTGTCGACCGAGATGATGTACACCTCGAGCTCTTGATCGATGCGCACCATCTCCCGGGGATCCGAAATGCGGCCCCAGCTCATATCGGTGATGTGCAAGAGGCCGTCGATGCCCCCCAGATCGACGAAGGCGCCGAAGTCGGCGATGTTCTTGACGACCCCTTTGCGGATCTGCCCCGCGGCGATTTCGGTGAGCAAGTCGCGTTTCTTATCCGCACGCACATCTTCAATCAGTTTGCGACGGCTGACGACGATGTTGCGCCGTTGCTCGTCGATCTTGAGAATCTTGCATTCGATGGTCCGGCCAATGTAATCGCCAATGTCCGGCGGCCGGCGCACGTCGACCTGACTGGCGGGCAGAAAGACATTGACCCCCATATTGACGAGCAGGCCCCCTTTGATCTTGCGGGTGACCAGACCTGCAACCACATCGCCCTCCTTATGTTTGGCGATGACGTCTTCCCATTCTTTCTGCCGCTTCGCCTTGCGATAGCTCAATACGATGGCGCCGCTTTCGTCCTCGACCGATTCGAGCAGGACTTGAATCGAGTCGCCGATTTTCGGAAAGGCCGGGGCGCCGCCCGCTTCGTCTTTCCATTCCTCCAGACCAATCACGCCCTCGCTCTTGTAGCCGACATCGATCCAAACTTCATCGCCGACGATGTTCAAAACTTTTCCCGTGACAATCTTGTTGGCGTCGAACTCGACTTCCTCAGTCGGGAGCCACTCGTTGACGTTCTCCTGAAACGCGCTGGACAGTTCTTGCGAGAAATCGTCCTCGCTCAGATCGAACTGCCGCATGAGATTACGATTGACCATAAAAGTACGGTTCCTTGAGCCCGCCAAACGTTGGCGAGACGGGTGCGAAAAACGCGGACATTCCTCCCGACCGACACGAGAACGCCTCGCCGACTGGCCAGAAAGCAAGCAATATTATAAGCGCAAGGGGAAAGGAAAGCCAGGGAAAGGTTCGTGTCGAAGATGGGATGAGTTCGCGGCTCTTCGCAGAAGAGCGCTGACGCAACGCCTCAGCCAGGCGTCGCCAACCCGCGGTCATCCCCGCACGCGAATGCGTCGCCCGTCCGCGTGCAACCGTCCCTCGGCGAACAACCGAATCGCCTCGGGATACGCCACGCATTCCTGCTCGAAGACCCGCGCCGCCAACGTCTCCGCCGTGTCGTCATCCAGCACGGCAACGGGTCGTTGCACGATGATCGGCCCATGGTCGTATTGATTGTCCGCGAAATGCACCGTGCAACCGCTCACCTTGGCGCCATAAGCGAGCACGCCTTCATGCACATGATGCCCATAAAACCCCTGCCCGCAAAACGCAGGAATCAGCGACGGATGCACGTTCATCACCCGACCCAGAAAATCGTCCGGCACCTGAATGAGCTGTAAAAATCCCGCCATGCACACGAGATCGACGTTCGCCGCCCGACACGCATCGAAGATTCGCCGACTGAACTCCTCGCGACTCCCCGCTTCCGGGCGTGAGACAACCGCCGTCGCAATCCCGGCCTTCCGCGCCCGCTCAAGGCCGAACGCATCCGCGTTGTTCGAAATCGCCAGCACGATCTGGGCCCGTAGCGATCCCGCGGCGATGCGGTCGATCAGGTTCTGCATCGTCGTGCCGCCGGCGCTGAGCAAGATCGCCAACCGGATCGGATCGCTCGCCATGACACCACCTCTTTAAACGCCGAAAATCGCCTGCGAATTCTCGCGCAACAACAACCGCCCCAACGCCACCGCTTGCGTCTCGGTATATGTCCCAGGCCGCACGAAATGCTCGGCCAACATCCCCGCCAACAGACGCCGATACATGTCGAACTTCGGCAGAATGAACTCGAGCTTATACGCATCGCTATAGTAGCCGATCTGTTTCGTTTTCGGCACCGCTTGCAACCGGGCCAACGTGTCGCGTTCGATGAACGTCGGGATGTTCGAATACCACCAGTGCCCACTCGTGATGACGTTCGGGAAGATCCAGCTATAACTCACGAGTTCCTGGTTCTGGGCGCTCGTCAAAACCGAGATCGGGAACTTCACCTTGGGGAAGGCGTTGAACAAGGCCGCATATTGCAGCAGCGACGTCCGCTGATCGAACAAGTCCTGCCCTTGAAAGACGCCGTTTTCATAGACGCGCCGATTGACGCCGATCATCAAATCGAACGGCAGCTTGTATTGGGCGCAATGGTCGGCCAACATCCAGAACACGCCGCGCGCCACGGTCGGTTTCGCCTCCGCATCGCCGCCGATGACGCGTTCGAGCGCCAGGGTCAAATCGTCATCGCCCACCGGCGCGGGCGAGAAATCGGGCGGCAGCGAAATCGCGCACGCCTTCGCCCCCTTGGCCGTGAAATGGTCGAACAGCTTGGTGATCCCGGAACGCACTTGCCAGGCGCTGGCCGGCACTTCGCCCGTCGCCTTCAAGAACCGTTCACGCACGGCCGGCTTATCGAGATGAAAGACCAAATCGTCCGTCCGCAGGCACGGCACGTAAACCTTCGTATCGAACCCTTCGAGCGGATCGTCGAAGTCGTTCGTCAAAAAGATCATCTCGACGTTCGTCTTCTTGAGAACCTGCTTTTCCCAATCGGGCTGACCGAACTGCTTCTCGGCCGTCGACCAGAGGACCTCGGCGTCGCCCCCCGTGATGCGGTCGCCCGTGAACCCCAGAAAGCTACGGGCGATTTCGAGGAACCAGGAATATTGGGCGGTGTTGTCGATCTGGGGGAGCCAGTTGAGCAGAGCCTCAACCCGTTCGCGAGGGCCCACCTCGGGTCCAAGGGGCGCTTTGTCCATGCCGGCGGAATGCGAAAGCTCGGTGTAATAGTGATAGCCGAGAATGTCGTCGAGCGTTTTGGACGGAGCGCTGAGCGGATTGATGTGCGAGTGCGGATCGATGAGGACGATCTTGCACAGTTCCGAATACAGGTCGCGAGTCAATCGATCGCCGATCATGGGAACCTCGATGTTGTCCGCCGTCTCCGCCAGCGAATCGCTCCGGATTATGCCCTTTCTTACAATCGCGATTGTAAAAACCAACCCAACCGGGAAAGTTTCCCGAAGCTGCCTCGACGGCGCCACGCCTCCGAAAAACTCGTCAAAATCTTTTACCCTTTATCGAGAAACAACTTGTGTTCGCGCCATGACTCCGCGGCTGCGGTCGGGCCAGGATTTGGCATCGCGCGTGCATTGTCTTACTTCGGCTAGAAAAAACGACGGACTCCCGGAACAGGACTCTTGGCCTTTCCCCCAAGGCCAAACGTTCGTCGGATGATCTGCCAGGTTCCGCGACCCAAGGCCCATCCCCCGTGGGCCTTGGGTCTTCGATAAACTCCTTACCCCCGTTTCAGTCCCCATCCCCGCATCCCCTCACTTACCCC
>JBAXFO010000096.1:0-10292 GCA_037139885.1 Planctomycetota bacterium | reverse complement strand
CCTCTCGCAAAAGGACTATTACCGAGTCCTCAGTCTCTTTGCGTCGATGAAGGTCGACGCCGAAGTGGCGATCGGAACGCCGGCGGAGTTCGAGACGATTCGCAAGGAGAACGAGCGCATCGACGACTCGCTTTTGCCGATCTATCGCGAATGGTCCGGCCTCGTCCTACCGTTGCTCGCGAAGCTCGAACAGACGCAAGGCGACAAGAAGCCGCGCATGACTCCCAAGCAGGCCGAAGAGTCGATTCGCGCGATCAAGAAAGGGCTCGAGCCCGCCGATCCCAAAGCGAAGACGGATGTCAAGCCGTACGTCGAAGCCTTGCGGCGTGAAATGCAACGCGTCGAGGATGGCCTCCGCGATGTGGCCACGCCGGAGCAACTTCAAACGTTGAAGGAATGCCGAGCCCAGGCCAAAAAGCTCGACGACGCCCGGCCGGCGCCGCAGAAAGCTCCGGTCTATGCGGAGGCGTATACCAAGGGAGCCAAGGCGTCGACGAATCTGCTCATTCGCGGGGAGGTCGGCAAACGGGGCCCTGAAGTTCCATTCGGGCTGCCCGAGGCGCTCGAGCCGAGCGATTATCCGCCGCCAATCCCGACCGAGAAATCGAGCGGCCGTCGGCTCTGGTTTGCGCGCTGGATCACCGGTCCGGCTCGCGAACTTGCCGCCCGCGTCATGGTCAACCGGATTTGGCATTATCATTTCGGCCAGGGATTCCTGCCCGACGGCAACAACCTCGGGCTGCAAGCAGGATCGCCGACCCATCCCGAATTGCTCGAATGGCTCGCTCAGGATTTCGTCCGCGGCGGCTGGAGCATCAAGCGCATGCATCGCCAGATCGTGCTCTCGGCGACGTATCGGCAGGGAGTCGCCTCGCCGCACGAGAAGGCCGACCCCGAGAACAAGTTCATGACGCGCTGGCCGCTCCATCGACTCGAATCGGAGGCGATTCGCGACTCGATCCTGGCTGTCAGCGGCAAACTCAATCGCACGCTGCACGGCCCGAGCGTCTTTCCGCCCCTCGAGAGCAAGGTCGTCGGCGATTCGACGTCCGACGACTGGAAGGTCTCGCTCGGCGACGAGGCCTATCGCCGCAGCGTCTATGTCTTCTCGAAGCGTGCGATTCCGCTTCCGGAATTGGGCCTACTCGGAATGCCCGATCCGTCGGTGAGCACGGCGCAGCGGCAAGTCTCGACGACGCCGGTGCAATCGCTCTTGCTGCTCAACAGCAAATTCGCCGATCAGCAAGCTCGCTTCTTCGCCGATCGAGTGCGTCGCGACGCCGGCACGGACGCGGTCGCCCAGGTGAAGCATGCGTTTTCGCTGGCTCTGTGCCGGCCGCCGCGCGAGCAGGAATTGGCCGCGGCTCTGGCGTTTCTCGACATGCCGATGTCGGCCGACGCCCCTCCGCCCGCAACCAAGACCGGGCCGGCGCTCGCGCCGCTCGATCGTTTGGCGGCGTTCTGCCTGGTGCTGTTCAATACCAACGAATTCGTCTACTCCAACTGACGCGAGGGCGATCATGGCCGAGCTTTCTCCGTTTCCCTGCGGCAAGACGCGCCGCGAGTTCTTTTGGCAAATGGGCAATGGCTTCTTCGGCACGGCGCTGACCTACATGCTCGCCGGCGACGGCGTGCTCCAGGCGGCGCCGACGCCCGCGCCCCCCCGCGATCCCGCACCGCACTTCCCAGCGAAGGCCAAGGCGTGCATCTTCCTCTATATGGTTGGCGGGCCAAGCCACGTCGACACCTTCGATCCCAAGCCGGAGTTGGCGCGCCGCGACGGCGAAAACGTCCGCGAGGCGGGCGGCCGGGCCATGGGTTCGCCTTTCCAGTTCCTGCCTTCGGGGCAATCCGGCATTGAAGTTTCCGAACTCTTCCCACGCCTGCGCCAGCGCGTCGACGACATGGCCATCATCCGCGGCACCTATACCGACAGCAACGCTCATGGCTCGGCCACCATGCAGATGAACACCGGCTACATCCGCCAGGGCTTTCCCAGCCTCGGTTCGTGGATGACGTACGGTCTCGGCAGCGTCAACCAGAATCTGCCCGGATTCGTCGTCCTGGTCGATGGCGCTCCCTATGCCGGCGCCCTCAACTGGGCGTCGGGCTTCATGCCCGCGGCCTACCAGGGAACGGTCTTCAACACCTCCGCCGAACCGGTCGCGAATCTTCGGGCCGCGAGCCGAGCGTCGCTCGATGAGCAGCGCGCCCGTCTCGATCTCCTCAACGCCTTCAACCAGGGCCATCGCGCCCCGACGCCGCAGCACGGTGAATTGGCGGCCCGGATCGAGTCGTACGAACTCGCTTATCGCATGCAGGCGACCGCTCCCGAAACGGCAGACACATCGCGGGAATCGGATGCCGTGCGGCGCATGTACGGCATCGACGAAAGCCCCTCCGACCGTTTCGGCCGTTCGTGCCTGCTGGCCCGGCGCCTCGTGGAACGCGGCGTGCGCTTCGTTCAGCTTTACCACTCCAACTGGGACACCCACGGCGGCAACAACGAACGCCACCGCCAGCTCTGCGCCCAGACCGATAAACCGATCGCCGGCCTGCTCGCGGACCTCAAAGCCCGCGGCCTGCTCGACGAAACGATCGTCGTCTGGGCCGGCGAATTCGGCCGCACGCCCGCGGGCAACGGCGGCCGCGACCATCATTCGCGAGCCTTCAGCACCTGGATGGCCGGCGGCGGCGTCAAGGGAGGCGTCGTCCACGGCGAAACCGATCCGTTCGGCTATCAGGTCGTCAACCAGCGCGTGCACGTCCACGATCTGCACGCGACCATCCTCAACCGGATGGGGCTCGACCACGAACGACTCACGTACCGGCATACCGGTCGCGATTTTCGGCTCACCGATGTTCACGGTCGTGCGATTGAAGAGATCCTTCAGTGATGGGGATTTCGCATCGTCGCGGCTCGCGGCGCCCGAGTCACTTCGAAGAGAGCAAGCGGAGCATCGATTTCCCCATCGCCTCGCCGATGAGATAGTAGGTCTCCGCGTTCGTATTCCAGTGGTAGCGCTGGGCGATTCCTCTTTGTTCCGCCAGAACGACTTCGTGCCGACGAAGGCGACGTCGCCCTGGAACTCCGGCAACTCCGCGACGGCCGCCTGAGCTTTCATCAGCGCGAGCGTGCGCGGATTTTTTTCGTCGGGGCCGTTCATGCCGGTCTCGGCGATCACAAAGGGCAGCTTGAGGACGCCGAGGTCCTTGCCGATGTCGCGGATGAAGTGAGCCATGTTGGCTTCGTAGTCCGCGTTGATTCGGCGCCGATGCGATGGCGCTTGGCGCATGCGAGTTGCGGTTGATAGAAGAACAACTCGCCCCGCGCGGCGTCTCCCGATTTTCGGGCGTCCTTGGCGAGAGCGGCGAAGTCTTCCTGGGAAAGCTGCTTGTCCAAAGGAACGGCGCCGACTTCCCCTCCATGAGCCCTGACCAGAAGGGCCCCTTGCAATAAGACGATCAACCCAATTTGACAGCAAGGGAAGCTGCGGAAGCGAATCGACCAAATCATGAGATGTTCACTCTGAGGTGCGGGCACGACCTGGAATTATAGCGGTCGCGTCGAAAATCAACACGCTGAACGGGTTTCGCGGAACTCTCGCACAATGGGAAGCGGCGCCGACATCCGCTCGCGAAAAATTCTCTCAATCCGAATCCGCGTTTGCTTCGTCTTAAGGATGACATGACAATCTGGGCATGTCCGATCCCATCGTCTGCGCGGAGTATTGCGATCATGAGAGCCATCCTCGGTTGGAAACAATTTGTGCTGGCGGCTCTGGTTCTGGGAACCGGGCTGTGGCTGAATGCCGGCGAACCCAATCCCGATCAACGCCGCGAGGGCGCGATCAAGGCCATGGAGGCGGGGAACTTCAAGAACGCGTATGAAGACTTCCGCAAACTCGCTCTCGATCCCAAGGACGACACTCTGAAAGTCGGCATCGATCTCGTCAAGGGCCTCCAATGCCTGCAACGCTTGGGCCGGCAGAGCGAGATGGATGAATTCCGCGAAGGGGTCATCAGCGTCCACGCCAAGAACTGGCGACTGCTGGCCGAGGCGGCGAAGACATATAACCAGAGCAATTTCGAACATTTTGGCTTCATCGTGGCCGGCAAGTTCGAGCGCGGCAATCATCGCGGCGGCGGCCGGTTCGTCAGCTCCTTCGATCGCGATCGCATTCGCGCCCTGCAATTGATGGATCAGGCCCTGCCCCTCACGAAGAAAGACGACAACAAAGCCAACGTCGCCGACTTCCACCTGCTGTACGCCAACATGATCATGTCGGGCGATCAGGGGAATAACGCCTGGCGCCTGCAGTTCCTCAGCGATCTGACGAAGCTCCCCGATTTCGCCGAGAACGGCCAAGTCCAATTCGGTCGCGGCCGCGGCGGCTTCGGCGGACGCGGCACGAATCACTCCGGCGCCCCCGTCGACGTCGACGGCAAGCCCGTCTACCATTCCATCCCCAAGTCGTACGAAGACGCCAAGACCGACGGCGAACGTTGGCGCTGGAATCTGCTCCAAGTCGCCGAGATGCAGGCCAACCGCCTCAATGAAGTCGACATGATCTGGGGCAACTTCCTCTGGTCCCAGTTCGGCGTGCAGACGATGGCCCAGTTCGGCTTCTTCGGCGAAGGCCAGGACGACAAGACCGGCACCTTCGCCCTCGCCTCGCTCAAAGACGACGAAACCATCGCCCGCCTGGCCACGGGCGTACGGCGTTTCACCGTCCCCGAAGAGTTCAACTGGATTTCGGTTTTCAAACGCGTCGCCGATCGCGGCATGAGCGTGCATGGCGAAAGCGCCTTCGCGAATCTCGGCAGCATCTTCGAAAATCGCCGCCAGTATCCCAAGGCGGCCGACATCTGGACGCGGGCCATCCGCGAGTACGGCCCCGGCCCGAACAACATGCGTCAGGAACGCCTCAACCAGATCGTCAGCAACTGGGGCCGCTTCGAACCGATGCAGATGCAGGCCAACAGCAAGGGAGCCGTCGTCGACTTCCGCTATCGCAACGGCAACAAAGTCTCGTTCGAAGCGTTCGCCATCGATGTCCCCAAGCTGCTCGCCGACGTGAAAACGTATCTCGTCGGCCGGCAGGGGCAGATCGATTGGCAGCAAATCGACATTTCGAACATCGGCCATCGCCTCGTCGAGCTCAATCAGCAGCAATACATCACGGGCCGCGTCGCCAACTGGGACATGGATCTCAATCCCCGTCCCAACCATGTCGACGATCGCGTCACCGTCAGCACGCCGCTGCAAACGCCCGGAGCGTATCTGCTCACCGCCAAGATGGCCGACGGCAATCTGAGCCGGATCATCATGTGGGTGACCGATACCGTCATGATCAAACGGCAACTGGAAGGGAATACGTTCTACTACGCCGCCGACGCCGTCACGGGCGCTCCCGTGGAGAACGCCCAGTTCGAGTTCTTCGGCTGGAAGAATGTGCAGGTCGCGCCGAATCAGAACAAATTCCGCATCGACACGATCGGCTTCGTCGAGACCGGCGACAAGGACGGCCAGCTCATCGTCCCGCAAGCGAAGCAAGAACAAGGCTATCAATGGCTCATCGTCGCCCGCAAGAACTCCAAGGCCACCGGCATGACCGGCTTTGCTTATCTGGGCTTCACGAACATCTGGTTCGGCAACCGCCACGATCCCGAATACAACCAGACACGCGTCTTCGCGATGACCGATCGTCCGGTGTATCGCCCCGATCAGACGATGCAATTCAAGTTCTGGGTGCGTCATTCGAAATACGACCAGGCCGATACGTCGTCGTTCGCGGGCCAGACGTTTCACCTCGAAATCCACAATCCCAAGGGGGACAAGGTTCTCGAAAAGGACTTCGTCGCCGACGAGTACGGCGGCGTCTCCGGCGACTTGATCTTGCCGCGCAATGCGACGCTCGGGCAGTACCACATGCACGTGCGCAACATTCTCGGCTGGCAACATGCGGGCAACACGTTCCGCGTCGAAGAATACAAGAAACCCGAATTCGAAGTGAAGGTCGACGCTCCGAGCGAACCGGTGAAGCTGGGCGACAAGATCCCCGTCACCATCGACGCCCGCTATTACTTCGGAGCGCCGGTCACGAACGCACTGGTGAAGTATAAAGTCACCCGTACGCCGCATTCGGCGCAGTGGTTCCCCGCGGGCCGATGGGACTGGTTCTACGGCCCGGGTTACTGGTGGTTCGCTCCGGAATATCCTTGGTTCCCGGGCTGGAACGAATGGGGTTGCGGTCGGCCTCAGCCGATGTGGCAGCATCAACCGACGCCGCAACCGGAACTGGTGCTCGAAAACGAAGTCCCCATCGCTCCCGACGGCAAAGTGATCTTCGACATCGACACCATGGCCGCCAAGGAACTCCACGGCAATCAAGACCACTCGTATTCCGTGACCGCCGAGGTCGTGGATGAATCGCGCCGCACCATCGTGGGCACGGGGAACGTCTTGGTCGCGCGGAAGCCGTTCAAGGTCTACTCGTGGCTCGATCGCGGCCACTACCGCTCCGGCGATGTCGTCGGCGCCAATTTCTCCGCCCAGACGCTCGACCGCAAGCCGGTCGAGGGCCATGGCGTGATGACGCTGTTCGCCATCAGTTACGACGACAAGAACCAGCCCGTCGAAAAGGTCGTCGATAAATGGGCGCTCGATACGAACGTCGAAGGCGTCGCCCGGCAACAGTTCAAGCCGAACCAGCCGGGGCAGTACCGCGTCGTCTACAAACTCACCGACAAGAAGAACAACGCCATCGAAGGGGCGTACATCTTCCTCGTTCGCGGCGAAGGCTACACCGCTCGCGACGCTCGCTTCAACGATCTGGAACTCATCACCGAGAAACGCGAATATCAGCCCGGCGACAAGGTGAAGCTGCTCATCAACACCAATCGCGACGGCAGCACCGTCCTCGTCTTCGCCAGGCCGACGAACAACGTCTATCTCGCGCCGAAAATCGTGAGGTTGGCCGGCAAGAGCACGGAAGAACTCGTCGAGGTTGTGCAGCGCGATATGCCGAATTTCTTCGTCGAGGCGGTCACCGTCTCGAACGGCAGAGTGTATAGCGAAACCCGCGAGATCGTCGTCCCCCCGGAAAAGCGGGTGCTGAACGTCGAAGTCGTCGCGGATCAACCGGAGTACAAGCCCGGCCAGGAAGCCAAGGTGAAGGTCAAGCTCACCGATGCGAACGGCGAACCGTTCGAAGGCACGACCGTGATGACCGTGTACGACAAGAGCGTCGAATACATTTCCGGCGGCTCGAACGTGCCCGATATCAAGGATTACTTCTGGAAATGGCGCCGGCATCACCATCCGCAGATGGAGACGAACGTCAATCAATTCTTCGGCAACCTCCTTCGCCGCGGCGAACGAGGCATGGGGAATCTTGGCGTCTTCGGAGCGACGGTGGTGGAGGAAATGCGCCGCAATCGCAATGGCGACGACCAACTCGGCGCGCGGATGTTGCGGGAGAACGAAGGGGCCGACTTCGCGGGCCGAGGGGGCATGCCGATGGCGGCCATGGCGCCGGGCATGGAACGGCAAATGCAAGCCCGCAATGGCCTGATGGCCGACGCCGACGGGGTCGCCGACCGCAAGGCGGCCAAGGCCGATGGCAACGCGGAACCCGCCAACGCCGGCGGCGACAATCTCGCAACGCCGTCCATCCGCAAGAACTTCGTCGACACCGCTTACTGGAACGCCTCGCTGAAAACCGGCAAGGACGGCATGGCCGAAGTCGCGTTCAAGATGCCCGAGCAACTCACCGGTTGGAAGATCCAGGTGTGGGGCATGGGCCACGGCACCAAGGTGGGGTCGGGCTCGCACGTCGTCACGACGAAGAAAGACTTGATCGTCCGCCTGCAAGCGCCTCGCTTCTTCGTGCAGAAAGACGAAGTGGTGCTGTCGGCGAATGTGCACAACTACTACAAGGACATGAAGCGCATCCAAGTCTCCCTGGAGATGGACGGCGGCACGCTCGCCGCCATCGATCCCCCCGTGAAAAACATCGTCATCGCGGCGGGCGGCGAACAACGAGTCGATTGGCGCGTGAAGGTCATCAATGAGGGCGAAGCCATCGTCCGCATGAAGGCCCAGACCGACAACGACGCCGACGCCATGGAGATGCGCTTCCCCTGCTACATCCACGGCATGCTCAAAATGGAGTCCTACACGGGCGTCATCCGGCCCGAAGGCAGCGAAGCGAAGGTCGTCTTCAACATCCCCGTCGAACGCCGCATCGAGCAGTCGCGGCTCGAAGTCCGCTACTCGCCGACGCTGGCGGGAGCCATGGTCGACGCGTTGCCCTATATGGTCGACTTCCCCTATGGCTGCACCGAGCAAACCTTGAACCGCTTTGTGCCGACCGTGATCACGCAACGGATTCTGGTCGATATGAAGATCGACCTGGCCGCGGTCGAGAAGCATCAAACCAATCTCAACAGCCAAGAGATCGGCAACGACCGCGAACGCATCAAGCAATGGCAGCGCTTCAAACGCAACCCCGTCTTCAACATCGAAGAAGTGCAGAAGATGACCCAGGCCGGCATCGACGCTTTGGCCCAGATGCAACTGGCCGACGGCGGCTGGGGCTGGTTCTCCGGCTTCGGCGAACGCAGCTGGCCGCACACGACCGCCACGGTCGTGCACGGTCTGCAACTGGCCCAGGCCAGCGGCGTCACGCTCCCGCAGGGCATGCTCCAGCGCGGCGAAGCCTGGCTCAAGGCGTATCAACAGAATGAAGTCGCCAAGCTGCAAAATTGGCCGACGAAGACGTTCCCGTTCAAGCAATTCGCCGACAACGTCGATGCGTTCGTCTACATGACGCTCGTCGACGGCAATACGCAGAACGACGACATGCGGGATGTTCTGTATCGCGATCGCGTGCAGATCTCGGTCTACGCGAAGGCGATGTTCGGCCTGGCCCTGCATAAGAATCAGCAGGCGGAAAAATTGGCGATGATCCTCGAAAACATCCGCCAGTTCGTCGTCGAAGATCCCGAGAATCAGACGGCTTACCTGCGTCTGCCGCAGGGAAATCCGTGGTGGAGCTGGTACGGCAGCGAGATCGAGGCCGACGCCTACTATCTCAAGCTGCTCACGCGCACCTCCCCTCGCGATCCCAAGGCCGCGGGCCTGGTGAAGTACTTGCTCAACAATCGCCGGCACGCCACCTACTGGAACAACACCCGCGACACCGCCATCTGCATCGAAGCCATGGCTGAGTTCTTGAAGGCCACCGGCGAAGACAATCCCGACATGACCGTCGAAATTTGGCTCGACGGCAAGAAGTCGAAAGAGGTCGCCATCAACCGCTCCAACCTCTTCACCTTCGACAACAAACTCGTCCTCACCGGCGACACCCTGGCCTCGGGCAAACACCTGCTCGAAATCAAACGCAAAGGCAGCGGCCCCGTTTACTTCAACGCCTATGTGACGAACTTCACCCTCGAAGACTTCATCACCAAGGCCGGCCTCGAAGTTCGCGTCGACCGCAAGTATTACAAGCTGACGCCGATCGTCGACAAGATCAAGGTTTCCGGCTCCCGCGGCCAGGCCCTCGATCAGAAGGTGCAGAAGTACGAACGCAAGCTGCTCGAAAACCTGGCCACGCTCAAGAGCGGCGACCTGGTCGAGATCGAACTCGAGATCGAAAGCAAGAACGACTACGAGTACCTGATCTTCGAAGACATGAAACCCGCCGGCTTCGAACCGATGGAAGTCCGCTCGGGCTACACCAACAACGACATGGGGGCCTACTGCGAATACCGCGACGAAAAAGTCGCCTTCTTCGTCCGCGCCCTCGCCCGCGGCAATCACAGTCTACGTTACCGCATGCGTGCCGAAATCCCCGGCCAGTTCAGCGCCCTGCCCACCCGAGCCGCGGCGATGTACGCTCCGGAGCTGCGGGGGAATTCGGATGAGATCAAGCTGCGCGTGGCGGATTGATTCTTACGATTCCATACGACTCCCGGTGAAGGCGGCCCATTCGGCCGCCTTCACTCATTCCCTCCTATCAATCGGGGAGATCGGAAAGGGAAAGGTCAACTTGCGCCCGATGGCGGTTCATTCAACCGGTGGATTCGCGCCGTTCGCTGAATCGTGGGACCAGGACGCGCCTGTCGAGTTTGTCGTTCTTGGACTTGCCGCCGTGAATGGCCTTGAGATGCAAAGAATTACCTAATACGAACTCGATCTGATGATCGGCGCAGAGATCGGCGACCCAGCACCAGGCGAACATGCATTCGCAGCCGACGACGAGCCATCGCGAAACGGCGCGACC
>JBAXFO010000095.1:0-10310 GCA_037139885.1 Planctomycetota bacterium | reverse complement strand
GGCCTTGAGGAACGGCGAGGCGTACGCATCCGAGACGCCGAGCGCGTCGAGATACGGGACCAGTGCAGTCGCATCTCGAAACGTGAAGTCCTTGTTGAATTGCAGGCGATAAGTCGCCCGCGGAATCATGGCGTCGGTCATTTGCGAAACTCCGTACTGGATCGCACACGCATCACGAACCCCCGGGATGGGCGTCGAACGCCTCCCGCGATCGATCACGGCGGGGTCGCCATCGCGGGTCGATCGCTATGCGAGGGGAGCGGCCGATTGTCTTTGATTAGCGTCTCGACCTGGAGCGGGCTGAGAGTCGACGTTTCTTCGAGGCCGCGAATGCGGAACACGGCCAGCGAGCGGCCTTGCAATGCATATTGTTCCCCGCCGCCGAACGTGGTCGCTTTCGCCTTGGTGTCGGCCGTGTCGAAGACGAGCTGCCAATGATGTTCGTCCCGGGCGACCGGCAAGGCGAACGGGATGTTGTCGTGATGGGCGTTGAGCAAGATCAAGAGAGTCTCGCCGACGATGAGTTCGCCGCGGTCATCGGTGTCGCCGATAAGGTCGCCGGCCAGGCGCATGCCCAGGCAGCGAACGTAACCCTTATCCCAGGCGTCGTCGGGCATATCTTTGCCGGACGGTTCGAACCAGGAGATATCTTTGACTTCGGAACCGCGAATGCCGCGGCCTTGAAAGAAACGGCGCCTCTGGAAGACGGGTTGCGTGCGCCACAGGAGCGTGACTTGACGGACGAAGTCGAGAAAATCGCGTTTCTCGTCGTCGAGTTCCCAGTTGAGCCAGGTGATCTCGTTGTCTTGGCAGTAGGCGTTATTGCTGCCTTTTTGGGAGTGGCCCAGTTCGTCGCCGCTGCACATCATGGGCACCCCCTGGGCCAGAAAGATGGTGGCGAGCAGATTTCGGCGTTGGCGGCGACGCAGCTCGAGAATGGCCGGATCGTCGGTTTTGCCTTCGACGCCGCAATTCCAGCTATTGTTGTCGTCGGCGCCGTCGCGGTTGCCTTCGCCGTTGGCCTCGTTGTGCTTGTCGTTGTAGCTGACGAGATCGGCGCGAGTGAAGCCGTCGTGGCAGGTGACGAAGTTAATGCTGGCGTAAGGCCGGCGCCCGCTCTGCTCGTAAAGATCGCTGCTGCCGGCAAGCCGCGTCGCGAACTCCGAGACGGTGCCGCCGTCCCCCTTCCAGAAGCGGCGCACGGTGTCGCGGTATTTGCCGTTCCACTCGGTCCACAGCACCGGAAAATTCCCGACCTGATACCCCCCCTCGCCGACGTCCCAAGGCTCCGCGATCAGCTTCACCTGCGAGAGCACCGGGTCTTGATGGATGATGTCGAAGAACGCTCCCAGCTTGTTGACCGCGAACAGTTCGCGAGCCAGGGTGCTGGCGAGATCGAAACGAAAACCGTCGACGTGCATTTCGAGCACCCAGTAGCGGAGGCTGTCCATGATGAGTTGCAGCACGCGCGGATGGACCATGTTGAGCGTGTTGCCGCAACCGGTGAAATCCATGTAATACCGGCGATTTTCGGGCGACACGCGGTAGTACGATGAATTATCGATGCCCCGCATGGAGAGGGTCGGGCCGAGTTGATTCCCCTCGGCGGTGTGGTTGTAGACGACGTCGAGGATGACTTCGATGCCCGCGGCATGCATGGAGCGGACCATCATCTTGAACTGTTTGGCGGCTTCCAGAGGCGAATCGTAGGCGTAGCGGATATCGGGGGCGAAGAAGCCGAGCGTGTTATAGCCCCAATAATTGGCGAGCCCGCGTTCGAGAAGGTGGCGATCGTCGACCCGGTGATGAACGGGCATGATTTCGACAGCCGTGACGTTGAGACTGGTGAGATGTTCCAGCGCCGCGTCGGACGCCAGACCGGCATAGGTGCCGCGCAGTTTCTCGGGCACGCCGGGCATGAGCTTGGTGAAGCCCTTGGCGTGAAGTTCGTAGATGAAGGTTTTGTGCCAGGGCGTGCGCGGCGGGCGGTCGTCGCCCCAGGTGAAAGCCTGATCGATGACGGCGGCGAGCGGCGCGAAGGAGGCGCTGTCGCGTTCGTCGAAACTGAGATCTTCTTGCCCGATGGTGTAACCGAAGAGGGCGTCGTCCCAGTGGAGGTCGCGGCCGATCGCTTTGGCGTAGGGATCGAGCACGACCTTGTTCGCGTTGAAGCGATGGCCGTTTAGCGGATCGTAGGGGCCGTGAACCCGGTAGCCATAAAGTTGACCGGGCAGGGCCGAAGGGAGGTAGGCATGCCACACTTGATCGGTGTGCTCCACGATCTCGACGCGTTCGCTTTCTTTGACGGCATCCGCACTGTCGAAGAGACATAGTTCGACGCGCGTGGCGTTCTCGGAAAAGAGGGCGAAGTTGACGCCCGCTCCGTCCCATGTCGCTCCCAGCGGATACGGCCGACCCGGAAGAATTCGCATTGACTTAAGCCTTTCTCAAGTGTGGGAACATTGATCGCAAGAAGCGGCAGACAGTTTCCTGATCTTGGGAACACGGCCGCCTATTTGGGATTGACGTTAATATTCGCGTTGGGAGTGTGAATCTGAACTTTTCCGGATTTCTTATCGACATCGATCTGGACGCCCGGTGCGTCGACCTGGACTTTCGCGGCGGGCGGCGTGCTGGGTTGATTTCGGCAGCCGAGCAATCCGAAGAATAGCAGCGTTTTCCAGCATCGTTGCAACACAGATTCGTCCTTTCGAGGCGAGCAGCGAGATTCTCAGAAGGGGTCGGCTCAGCGAATGCAAACCTCGTTCCACAGTTTCGCTGGTACGCGAATTGCGGAGTGTCGAGCTTCTCAATAGGAGGCTGCAAGATGCGCGACGGGCGACTCGATTGGTACAAAGATGCGATCATCTATGAAGTCTACGTTCGCGGTTTTTTCGACAGTACGGGCGACGGCAACGGCGACCTCCGCGGGCTCATCGAGAAAATCGATTATCTCGCTGATCTCGGCGTCGACTGCCTGTGGCTCATGCCCATCTTCGCGTCGCCGTTGAAAGACGACGGCTACGACATCGCCGACTACTACAAGATTCACCCGGCCCTGGGGGATGTGAAAGACTTCGAGGCCCTCGCCCAGGCCGCCCATGCCCGGGGCATTCGCATCATCACGGATCTGGTGCTAAACCATACATCGGATCAGCATCCCTGGTTTCAGGAAGCCCGCCGCGATCCGAATTCTCCTTATCGCGATTTCTATGTCTGGAGCGATACCGATCAGAGGTATCTCGACGCCCGCGTCATCTTCAATGACACGTATTCGTCGAACTGGTCGTGGGACACGGTCGCTCGGCAATATTACTGGCATCGCTTTTTCAGTCATCAGCCCGATCTGAATTACGACAATCCGGCCGTGGTCAAGGCGATGCTTGATGTCATCGCGTTCTGGCTCGATCATGGCATCGACGGTTTTCGCGTGGATGCGATTCCATATCTCTTCGAGCGCGAAGGAACATCGTGCGACAATCTTCCCGAAACGCACGCCTTCTGCCGCGAGATGCGGCGCATGATCGACGAACGTTATCCCGGAGCTGTGCTGCTTGCCGAAGCCAATTTGTGGCCAGCCGACCTTGTGTCCTATTTCGGCGCGGCGAACGAATTTCACATGGCGTTCAACTTTCCGCTGATGCCGCGCATGTTCATGGCGATTCGCCGCGAGCAATCGCGGCCCATCATCGACATCATGCAGCAACTTCCCGAGATTCCCGAGAGCTGTCAATGGGCTCTTTTTCTGCGCAATCACGATGAACTGACGCTGGAAATGGTGACCGACGAAGAGCGCGATTACATGGTGCGTGAGTATGCGAAGGATCCGCGGATGCGCATCAACATGGGGATTCGCCGGCGCCTGGCTCCTTTGGTAGAGGCGGACCGTCGGCAGATTCTCTTGTTGCACAGTCTGCTGCTGACGTTGCCGGGCACGCCGGTTCTTTACTACGGCGACGAAATCGCCATGGGGGACAATATCTATCTCGGCGACCGCAACGGCGTGCGCACGCCGATGCAGTGGTCGGGCGATCGCAATGCCGGGTTCTCGCGGGCCGATCCGTCGCGGCTCTACGCTCCGCTCATTCAAGATCCGCTTTACCATTATCAAGCGGTCAACGTGGAATCCCAACTTCGCTCGCCGATGACTCTACTACACATGTTGCGGCGCCTCATTCGCGTTCGTAAGAAGCATCCGGAAATTTCTCGAGGTACGCTGCGCTTCGTCGAAAATGACAACTCGCGGATTGTCGCCTACCTGCGCGAGTATGAGGGGCGTTCGGCTCTCGTCGTCAACAATCTTTCGGCCGCGGCCCAGCCGGTGAATCTCGATTTAAGCGCCTTTCGCGGGCGAACGCTGACGGAGCTATTGGGCAAGACAGTGTTTCCCGTCGTGGACGAGCGGCCCTATTTTTTATCGCTGGCGCCGCATTCGTTCTTCTGGTTCGGCATCGCGGCGGCGAACGGTTAGCGCGGAGCGCACGTGTGAAAAGCCTCCCACGTGCGCGCACCGAACCGACGAATCGATCACGCCAAAAGGCGGTCGAGGGTCTTGATGTGATTTTCCGTTTGCGGCAGCAACTTCGACGCGACCAGGGTCCGGCATTCTTCGGGTATGTCGACATCGCTAACGACTTGTTGGTATTCGGACATGCCGTGCTCTTCGCCCTCTTTGAGCGCCTTCAGGGCCGAAGGGGCGCCGAAGACCGCCGCCGAGCCTTCGATGAGTTTCGCGAACTCCCCCCACGCTCCGGATCCTTGATCGGGCTGGCCGCCATGCGAACGAACGTGTTGGCGGAGTTCATTGGCGGCTTCGCGATGGTCGACGTGGATCTGGCGGAGATTCATCGCCCGCGGATCGCCGCCGAGCTTTTCGAGCGCTTGTTGATAGGTTTCCGTGGCGGCGACTTCGCCGCGCAGAAGGGAATTGAGCGTGGCGATCGTATGTTCGGCGTTCATCATCGTCTCCTTCAGGGTGAGAAAGGTTGGCCGCGAAGATTTTCACGTCCGACCTATGTTTCGCAAGTTCAATGCCAGAGGCGATGCGGATGTCATGGTTGACCGGCGTCGCGTTGGCGCCGCAGTTGCACTCAGCGAGCAATCCATTTCCTTGGGGAGGTTGCCGACGTGTCGATGCCCATCACGATGAACGAAACGAGTCGCCGCTTGCGCCGGATGCCAATCGGCGCGGAAATGATCAACGCCGACGAGGCGCATTTTCGCGTCTGGGCTCCCGAAGCATCGAGCGTCGATGTCGTTTTTGAAAACGACGGCGTCTACGAATTGGTCGCCGAAGATCATGGTTATTATTCCGGCAAGGCCAAAGCGCAGCCGGGAATGCGCTACCAGTTCCGCTTGAATGGCGGCGACCGCTTTCCCGATCCTGCCTCGCGCTTTCAGCCGCAAGGTCCGCATGGTCCGTCGCAAATCGTCGATCCGACGGCGTTCGCGTGGACCGATGCCGCATGGCGCGGCGTCTCGGACAACATCGTTCTTTATGAGATGCACATTGGCTCGTTCACGTCGGAGGGGTCATGGCGGGCGGCCGCACTCCAACTCCCCGAACTGGCCGCTCTGGGCGTCACCGTGCTCGAAATTATGCCCGTCGCCGACTTTCCCGGCCGATTCGGTTGGGGATACGATGGCGTCAATCAATTCGCGCCGACTCGGCTTTATGGGGAACCGGACGACTTCAGAGCGTTCGTCGACCGTGCGCACGCACTCGGGCTCGGCGTGATCCTCGATGTCGTTTACAATCATTTTGGACCGGACGGAAACTACCTAAAAAGCTTCGCCGGGGCCTATTTCGCCGATCGCTACAAGAATGAATGGGGCGAAGCGATCAATTTCGACGGCCCCGACGCGGAACCGGTGCGCGAGTTCTTCCTCGCCAACGCGGGCTACTGGATCGACGAATATCATCTCGATGGCTTGCGTCTCGACGCGACCCAACAGATCTTCGACAAGAGCGCCGACCCCATCGTTCGCGCGATCGGGCGCCGCGTCCGCGAGGCGGCCAAGGGCAGGGCGACGTACATTGTGGCGGAGAACGAGCCGCAGCGCGCCGATCTGGTTCGGCCGGCGTCCGCGGGGGGCGACGGACTCGATTCACTCTGGAACGACGACTTCCATCACAGCGCGATGGTCGCCCTCACGGGGAAGAATCCCGCCTACTACACCGATTATCTCGGCGATCCGCAAGAATTGATCTCGGCGATGAAGTGGGGTTATCTCTATCAGGGACAGCGGTACGCCTGGCAGAAAAAGCCGCGTGGCAGCGCCAGTTTGGATCTCGCTCCGTCATGCTTCGTGACCTTCTTGCAAAACCATGACCAGATCGCGAATTCCGGCAAGGGCCTGCCCCTCTCGGCGCTAACCAGTCCTGGTCGGCTGCGGGCGATGACGGGATATGTCCTTCTGGGCCCGGGCACGCCGATGCTCTTCCAGGGGCAAGAATTCGGCAGTTCGCGGCCGTTCTATTATTTCGCAGAGCACAAGCCTGACCTCGCCAAACTCGTCGCGGCCGGCAGGCGTGAATTCCTCACGCAGTTTCCGGATCTGGCGCTGCCCGCCATGCAGGCGCAAATCCGCGATCCCGCCGATCCCGAAACGTTCGCTCAGTGCCGGCTCGATTTCAGCGAGCGGCAGCGCCATGCCGGGCTGTACGCGATGCATCGCGACCTCCTCACGCTGAGGCGCACCGATCCCGTGTTTCGCTCTCCCAAGCCGCGCGGCGTCGATGGCGCCGTTCTGGCCCCGCAAGCCTTCGTGCTCCGTTTTTTCGGCTCGGAAGGAGACGACCGGCTCGTGATCGTCAACCTCGGCCGCGATTTGAAGTTTGCGTCGATTCCCGAACCGTTGATGGCTCCCCCGCACGGCAAGCGTTGGTCGCTGCTTTGGACGAGCGACGATGTCCCCTATGGCGGGTGCGGCACGGCGACGGTCGACGGCGACACGGGTTGGTTCATTCCGGGCGAAGCGACCATCGCTCTCACCCCTAAGTAGCAAAGGAACACATCATGGAAGACTGGGTTCTCCGTATGCCCTGGGCGGGCGTCAAGGCGGCGGCTCGAGACTCGTTGCTCGACCGCGAATGGCTCGTCACCAACGGACTGGGCGGATATGCCTCGGGCACCGTGGCCGGGGCGGTCTCGCGCCGCTTTCACGGGCTGCTCATCGCCGCGTTGCCGGCGCCGATCGGCCGGCGGATGATGTTCAACCATCTGTCGGAACTCGTCCGCGTCGGCGAGGGGGCGACTTTTTTTCTCGGCGGCGAGGAACGGGCCGGCGGCGTTCTCGAACTGCCTGGCGCCGCTTACCTCACCGAGTTTCGCCTCGAACTCGGGCTGCCGATCTGGCGTTACGAATTCGCCGACATCGCGATCGAAAAGCGAATCATGCTCGTGCATGGCCAAAATACCGTTCATATCACGTACGAGCTCGTGAAGGGCGACGGCCCGGTGCGTCTGAAGCTCAAGCCCTCGGTTCATTTTCGGGCGCACGAGGCCCCCGTTCAGCGCGCGAACGACGATGTCTACACCATCACCGCTAACGGTCCGCACTACGAGGTCGCCGCGAAGGGAGAGGGGCCGCGGCTGCGGCTGATGACCTGTGCGGAGCGGGCCGCGTTCACGATCGAAAATTCCTCGCGGGCGGATGTCCTTTATCGCGTGGAGGAGAGCCGGGGGTACGATCATCAAGGGAGCTTGTGGAGCCCGGGCTATTTCCGCGTCGATCTCCGACCGGGCAAACCCGCCACGCTGATCGCGTCGACGGAGCCGTGGGAGATTGTGACGGCATTGTCGCCGGAGCAAGCGTTTCGCGCGGAGTGCGATCGGCATCACCGCTTGGTGGCGGCCGCCCATCCCGAAGTCCGGCAAGGGCCGGCCAGGGAACTCGTGCTCGCAGCCGACCAGTTCTTGATCGCGCCCACGGGCCGCCAACAGGACGCCGCCTGGGCGAAGGCGGCTGGGGACGAGATTCGCACGGTCATCGCCGGTTACCACTGGTTCACCGACTGGGGCCGCGACACGATGATCAGCCTTGAAGGGTTGACGCTCACGACGGGGCGTTATGCCGAGGCGGGCTACATCCTGCGCACCTTCGCCCACTATTTTCGAGATGGCCTGATCCCCAATATGTTTCCCGAGGGAGAGCATCAAGGCCTCTACCACACCGCCGATGCGACGCTTTGGTATTTTCACGCTCTCGATCGCTACGTGGCCGTCACCTCGGATCGGGCGACGCTGCGCGTCGTGTTGCCGATCTTGCGCGACTCGATCGAGCATCACGTACGCGGTACCCGGTTCGGCATCGGCGTCGATCCGCAAGACGGTCTTTTGAAACAGGGCGAGGACGACTATCAACTGACGTGGATGGACGCGAAAGTGGCCGGTTGGGTCGTCACGCCGCGGCGCGGCAAGGCGGTCGAGATTAACGCGCTGTGGTACAACGCGCTGCGTCTGATGCAAGAATGGTATCGCTCCGAACACGACGAAGACTCGGCCAAAGCCCTGGAAAAGCTGGCCGAGCGAGCGTTCGACTCGTTCAATCGCCGTTTCTGGTGCGATCGACTGAAGCATCTCAACGATGTCATCGATGGTCCGGAGGGGACCGATCCCGCTTGTCGTCCCAATCAATTGCTGGCGATCTCGCTCAGCTATCCCGTGCTCGATTCGGCCCGCTGGCCGGCGGTGCTCGAGACCGCGACCGAGCGGCTGTTGACGCCTGTCGGGCTGCGTTCGCTGGCGCCGGGGCATCCCGATTATAAGGCGAAATACTATGGCGATCTACGGTCCCGCGATGCTGCCTATCACCAGGGCACGGTTTGGGCGTGGCTGATCGGTCCGTACATCGACGCGTATCTCAAGGTTCATCCGGGCGAGGAGGGCAAAGCCCGGCAACTGCTCCGGGGCTTCGTCTCCCATTTGGGAGAAGCAGGCATCGGTTCGATCAGCGAAATCTTCGATGCCGAGGCCCCTTTCACACCGCGCGGGTGCATCGCCCAGGCCTGGAGCGTGGCGGAGGCGCTGCGCTGCTGGGCGAAGACGGCGACCAAATTTGTGGAATGATTCGGCGGTCGCGCTCCGGGCGGAAAATGCCACGGCTGCGAGGGGTTTGTCCATAGAGACCTCATTTGGTTCCAGTTTTGCGTATTGGACAAAATTCGGAACACAAAATCGAGGAGGTGGCGGTATGCGAGTCTTAATTGCGGACGATCAACGCGATACCGTGGAGACGCTCGCCATGCTCTGTGACGCCTGGGGCTATCAATCGACTGTCGTCTACGATGGCAATGCGGCCCTGGCGCACCTCCGCCAACCGAACTCCCCCATGCTGTGTTTGCTCGACTGGCAGATGCCGGGCGTGACCGGGATTGATATCTGCCACGAGGTTCGCCGCGAAAAAGACCGACCCTACCGTTACATCATTTTGATCACCGGCCGCGGCAACCGGAACGATATGCTGGCGGGCTTGAATGCAGGGGCGGACGACTTTCTGCTCAAACCCGTGGACGCCGATGAGTTGCGAGCTCGCCTCATCACGGGCACGCGTGTGCTCAATTTGCAGGACCAGCTGCTACGCACGATGCGCACCCTGGAGGAGCAGGCGACGCACGACGGTCTCACGGGACTGTGGAACCGAAACGCTATCTTTCAAATTCTGGAGCGGGAAATGTCGCGGCGCGATCGGCAGAATCAATCCCTGTCGCTGGCCCTCGTGGATCTCGATCATTTCAAAGAGATCAACGATACCCGCGGCCATGTCGTCGGCGACCATGTCTTGCGCGAAGTGGCGACGCGATTGCTCGGCGGCGTGCGGGCCTATGATTCGGTCGGACGCTATGGCGGCGAAGAGTTCATGATTGTCCTGCCCGGTTGCGATCAAGCGGAGGCGTTGCAACTGGGAGAACGACTGCGCCGCACCATCGAACGCGAAATCGCCGATGCCTGCGGCAATCGCCTTCTGGCGACCGCGTGCCTGGGCGTATCGACCTGGAATGGACAATCGACCGCCGCCGATCTGGTGCGCCGGGCCGATCGCGCTCTCTATGCGGCCAAAAATCGGGGCCGAAATCGCGTCGTCGGCGACGATTAACGCGGAGCCGGTTCGCCCGCCAGCGCCCGATGTTTATAAATCACGCCGGTCAAAACGCCATGGATGAGGTGAGCGCCGAGGTCGGTCGCCGCGGGTTTCCAACCGAGGTCAAGGTCGAGCATGAAGATGCCCGGATTCGTGAGCCATCCGGAAGCGACCGAGGGAAACGCTTCAAGCCCGATGGGAATGAACAGCATCGGCCCCAAGACCAA
>JBAXFO010000094.1:0-10320 GCA_037139885.1 Planctomycetota bacterium | reverse complement strand
CGACGACGCTTCCGCCCGGCCTGGAAACAGGACGCGCCGCCACAGAAACGGCAGCCAGGCGACGATATTGGCCGTCGCCGGGACGAGCGTCTGCTCTTCGGGAGCCTTCAAAGATCGCGGTGGGATGACCAACTTCATGGCGGTTCGCGGTTGGTTGCAGGGCGGCGGTTTCGATCGTCGCGTGAAAGTACCCCACAACGCCCATTCGGGTCAACCGCGATCGTTCTCGGGCAATGTGCCGCTCCCAAAAAGAATCCCCCCACGCTGCCGTCGAGGATCCAAGCCGACCTCTTGGGGGTCGAACGATCTGCTCGGTTCACCAGCGACCGAATCGTCAAGGACGTGGGAATACGACCGTCTGCGCCGGCACGGTTCGCTCCGGCGCCAGAATGGGGGCCAACTGTTGACGGACCAAGAGTCGGCTGAAGACAATCGCCCCGGTTTTGGTCGTGTGATGGTAATCCATGAAATGATGTTCGGGCAGGGCGGCGTGCGTGTCGAAGAAGGGGGCGTCGTACTTCGACGTCAGGTCGCTCAATTGGCGCAGATACTCGTTGCGGACCGGCGTGCAGGTTTCCCGAAAGGCCTGCGAGACCGGGGCGCCGACGAGGAACGGCGTGACGCCCAGCGCCTGACAGCGGACGAGGATTCGTTCCAGGGCGGCGTGGGCGTTGCCGGGAACGCCGAAATGGCGGAGCTCGCGGCTCACCATATCGACTCCGCTTGCGCCACGGCCGGCTTCTTCTGCGGTCAATGTCCGCGGCGTCAAATGCTGTCGCCATTCGGAATCGGTCATGCCGCTGGCGAGCGGCTCGGCGGCGGCGCAAAGAGCGGGCGGCGGCGCGAAGACATTCAGCCTCGTGCGTAGCGTTTTGCAGATTTCGTAGCGATGGCGATAGAGCGGCACGAAGCGTTCCAGCAACAATCGTCCCCCTTCGCCGGCCCGAACGATTTCGCCGCAGTGCGTCGGCAGATCATCCCAGCGGATCAGCCGGTTGATGTGCATGCCATACCAGCGCGTGTCGCGAGCGATCGTCACCGGCGTCATCTCGATGAAGACGAATTTCGGTCGATGGCCGGCCTCGAGAATCTTGTTGAAGGCGAGTTCCATGGTGATGGCGTCGGAACCGCCGACGGCGGCATGAAAGACCCGAAAATCGGAGCGCCCGGTGAGGTTCCGCAACTCGTGCGACAATTCGGCGGCATCCAAGCTACTCTGAAAGCGGGAGCTGCCCAAGACAAACGCATCGGGCCGGCACGGCTCCGCCTGGAGACGCTCGAGCATCGCCGCGAGAAGCGGAAAGCGCACTTCCGGCCAGACATAATCGAGAGCGACGCTGCCCGTGAGTTGCAGGAGGACGAAAAGGAGGGCGGTCCAAGCCATAATGCGAGCCTGACGGCGAGCGTTGCATCGGTTCATGGCGATCTCTCAGCTCGCTTAAAACTGGAAGTAGATGAAGCCTTTGCCGTCCTCGGGCATCAGCACAAACACGCAGGCGATAGCGACGGCATACAGGGCCCCGAGCGCCGGTTCAGGCAGACGCGTCACCAGTCGGTCGAGCAGGCGGCGGCCGCGAATCCCATGTTCGAGCGCCGTGGCTCCGATCAGGACCAGCGTCCAGGCCGCCAGAGCCGGGCTCAGGCGTTCCCCGACCATGGGCCAAAAGAGCCGCTGAATGATGGCGAGGGCGTCGGGCGTCGACGTGGCGCGGAAGAAGATCCAGCCCACGCAGACGCACACGAACGTCGTCGCGATGGCGATCGGCTTGGGCAACCCGCGCAGCCAGGGCCGCTCGGCGATCGTGCGATGAGCGACGAGCAAGCTGCCGTGCAGCGCTCCCCAGAGGACGAAGTTCCAGCTGGCTCCATGCCAAAAGCCGCCGAGCAACATGGTGACGAGAAGATTGCCGTTGGTGCGCCACGTACCGTGACGGCTCCCCCCGAGAGGGATGTAAAGGTAATCGCGTAGCCACGTCGACAGCGAAATATGCCACCGCCGCCAGAACTCCGCGACGCTGGCCGCGAGGTACGGCAGGTTGAAATTTTGATGCAGCTTGAAGCCGAACAGATGCGCCAGACCGATGGCGATGTCGGAATAGCCCGAGAAGTCGCCGTAGATTTGGCAGGCATAGCCCACCGTCGCCAGCCAGCAGGCCGAAGAGCTAAATTGCTCGGGATGGGCGAAGATCGGATCGATGATCGTCGCCAGATGATCGGCGAGCACGGCCTTTTTGGCGATGCCCAGGAGAATCAGCCATGATCCGAGATAGATGCGGTTCCAGCTCCAACGTTTGCGTTGCGGAACTTGCGGCAAGAAGTCCCCGGGGCGAACGATCGGCCCCGCGATCAAGTGCGGGAAGAAGAGGATGAAGAGAGCGTAGTTGACCGGATCGCGCTCGGCCTTGGTTCGGCCGCGATAAACGTCGACGATGTAGCTGATGGTTTCGAAGGTGTAAAACGAGATGCCCAGCGGCAGCAGGAGCTCGAGTGTCGGTCCCTGGACGCTGAAGCCGACCCAGTTCCCCAAAGCGTGGACGTTGTCCAGAAAGAAGTTTGCGTATTTGAAGTAGGCGAGGAGGCCGAGGTTGATGGTGATGCTGCCGACCAGGATGCCCTGCCGCACGCGCCGCTGCGACGCCCGTTCCAAAGCGAGGGCGGCAACGAAATCGACCGACGCGGAAAAGAGGATCAGCGAGATAAGCCAGGGATTCCAGCTCATATAGAACACGGCGCTGGCGCCCAGAAGCCAAACCGTGCGCGCCCGATGCCACGGGATGATCCAGTAGCCGAGGAAGGTGAGCAGAAAGAAGCCGAGAAACTTCTGCGTGACAAATAGCATGGCAGCCTCGACATCCATGTCGGGGGACACAACCTGGCTTGTACTCATCGGCGTGGGCTGTGTCAATTGCAACGAAAAACGACACAAACCGCTCCGGACAAGGCTCCCGCAGCAAGCGTGCGTAACCCAAGCCGATCCCTCGGGGATCGAAGGTCCAAGTCAACCGTCGCACCCTCCGCTTTCCGCTTGACGCTTGCACGGCTCCGTCTGAGAATCATGTCCATTGCTTTTCTCCCCTCGAGGCCGATCATGGAAATTCGCGGCATCATTCCTCCCGTCGCCACGCCGATGCAGGACAACGAGGATCTCGACATTCCTCGGCTCAAGTGGTTTCTCGATCATCTCATCAACGCGGGCGTGCATGGCATCTTCGTGCTGGGCACGAACAGCGAATTTTACGCCATGGACGAGGACGAGAAGCAGCGCGTCATCGCCACGGCGGTGGAACACGTTCGCGGGCGAGTGCCGGTGTACGCGGGCACGGGGGCCGAGAGCACGCGCGAGGCGATTCGGCTGACGAAGATGGCCGAGCGCGAAGGGGCGCAGGGGGTGTCGGTCATTACTCCCTATTTCGTGCTGCCGTCGCAGGCGGAGATCGCGGATCATTATCGCCGCATCGCCGAGTGCACGTCGCTGCCGGTGGTGCTGTACAACAATCCGGCCACTTGCGGCGGCGTGAAGATCGAAGTCGAGACGGTCGCCCGGCTCGCGGAAATCCCGAACATTGTCGCCATCAAAGATTCGAGCGGCGATCTGCAAAACACGAACGAGATGATTCGAGCTGTGCCGAAAACGTTCAGCGTTTTGATGGGACGCGACACGCTCATTTATCCCGCAATGATCTTCGGCGCCAAGGGAGCGGTGCCGGCGACGGGCAATATCGCTCCGCATTTGTTGGTGGAGATTTACGAGGCCTTTCAACGCGGCGACCATGCCTCGTCGTTGGCGGCTCAGCTCAAACTCAATCCGATTCGCCTGAGTTTGACGCTCGGCACCGCGCCGGGCGGGGTAAAGGCTGCGTTGCAATTGCTCGGCCTGTCCATTGGGCCGAGCCGGCGTCCGGTGGCGCCGCTGCCCGCGGACAAGCTGGAGAAGATGCGGTCGTCGTTACGCGCGGGTGGGTTGACGTGCGTTCAATAACCTTTGCGAAATTTTGGCGCGATTCGAGATAGAACGGTCCGCGGCGGCCGTAGAGTGATTGCCAAGTCATTTCATCTCTTCGAAAGGATCGCGTCATGCGGCACATCATTCTTCTTGGGGCTTTTGCCGTGCTTGCGAGTGCGGCTCTGGTGGCGGGACAAGATCCCGGCGTGGGCAATAAAGGCGGCGATAAGGGGCCCAAGCAGGGGCCTGGAGCCGACAAGGGCCCCAAAAAGGGTCCCGGCGGCGATCAAGGCAAGGGCCAAGGTCAAGGCGGGAACAAAGGCAAAGGGGGACAAGGCGGCCAGGGCGATAAAAAGGGTCCGCCTCCGGGTGGCCAGGGCGGCGGCGATAAAAAAGGTCCGCCCCCGGGAGGCAAAGGCGGCGACAAGAAGGGTAAAGGAAACATGAACGTTTCCGCGTTCGAATCGGGCGATCGCTTCGTGATGTTCGATGAATCGCGTGATGGCCGCTAATGCGATCGGAGCGGTTTGGAGAGTTTTTATCATTCCTGCGCCGCCGGCCTTGTGCTCGAAAAGACACGAGTCCCCCGGCGGCGCAGCGCTGCTTTGCCACGTTCCTCTCGTTCGCGGGCTATATTAAGCGAAGCCGCCCGGGATGAGGAACGCTGGCGATGAACTCGACGACGACACGCGCGAGTCTGGTGTTTCGCCTTCGCGACGCGCGTGACGCCAAGGCGTGGGAAGAGTTCGTCGATCTTTACGCACCGCTCATTCACGGCTTCTGCCGCAAGCAAGGTTTGCAAGACGCCGACGCGTCCGATCTCACGCAAGACGCGATGACGCGCGTGCATCATGCGATCGGCCGGCTTGAATACGATCCGCGTCTGGGTCGCTTTCGAGGCTGGCTTTTCACCATCGTCCGCAATCTCATCCGCGATTTTCACGACCGCCAAAATCGACTCATCCGCGGCGCCGGAACCACCAGCGCGAACCTCCGCCTGGCGCAGATTCCCCACCCCGACAGCGAACTCGAAGCGCAATGGGAAGCCGATCTGGTGCGGCAGCTTTACGCGCGGGCGGCGCAATTGGTCCGCAGCGACATTGCCGAGGCGACGTGGAAAGCGTTTCACGCGACCGCGCTCGAAGGACGAAATCCCACCGAAGTCGCCGGGGAATTGCGAATTTCCGTCGCGGCGGTGTATCTGGCGAAGAGCCGGGTCATGGCGCGGCTGAAGGCGGAAGCGGCCCTGCTCCTGGATGACGGGAAGGCCTCGTGATGGCGAACTGCCCAGACCCGTCCGTGCTGCGCCGAATGCTCGATGATGTTGCGTTCGAACATGCGCACGCCGCCATTGCCGAGCATTTAGGCGGGTGTGCGATCTGCCAGCGAACGCTCGAACATCTGGCGGCCGACGAACGGGCCTGGAGCGATATGGCGGAAGCTCTTGCCGCCGCGCCGCCGCGTCTGCCCGTCCCCCTTCGCGAAGCGCTCGCCCGGCTCGACGTCCGATCGCAAGAGCAACCGCCGGACGATCTCGCGGCCAAGAAACTCAAGGCGGCCCTCATCGTCGTCTGGAGCATCGCCGGCGTGCTGGGGATTTTGGCTCTGGCGGCGTTGGGATGGGCGTGGACGATTCACGGGGCCCGCGAAGCGCCGGTTGCGGTTCCGCCCGTGGTCGTGCAAGAGCCGGTTGAGAATGCGCCCGGACCCGGGAAACGGCGACCGCCTCGTCCGGGCGGAGGAGGGGATGGGCCGCCGCTACGAAAGCCTGACGGCGAGCCGCGACCGAAGCGGCCGCTGTAAGGGCTCAAGAAACCGCGATCGTCCTCATCGTCCTCATCGTCCTCATAATCGTCATCGTACTCAAATTCCTACTCCTACTCTTACTCCTACTCCTACTCGCATTCGAATTTGAATTCCGAGCTCCAAATTCGAATACGAGTACGATGACGAGTAGGAGTAGGAATTTGAGTACGAGTAGGATTATGAGTAGGAGTAGGAAAAGTCGTTGCCGATTGTGTTTCTCGTTCGGATTGCGCCGGAAAGTCCTCCCCTGCGGAAGAGTCGCACCTTATCGTTTCACATATCGCAAATTAACACGATTCCGCTTCAGTTAAAGTCTCCCCAGCCGCACTTATCGGGAAGAGTTCCCCAGAGACCTTGCGCCGCACCCCTCGCAGGGGCGATTGAGCGCGGTCCGGGTTCTGGTCCTGCCGTTCGGCAGGCCTTGGGTGATGGGGAGACGGTTCCATGCGACGGATCTTATTCGTGGCGTTGATGGCTTGGCTGGCGCTGGCGGGTTTGGGGAACGAGGCGAGCGCCTATTGCGGGGCGTGCCGGTTTCCGGGCTCCGTGCGGTCCGAAAGCTGCGCGCCCATCGTCAACTACCGAACGTGCTACCAAGCGGTGTGGGAAGACGTTGCGTGCGTCGCCTATCGCCCCGTTTATCAAACCGTGATGAAAGAATGCCGCGAGACGGTGTATCAAAGCGTGCAAGAACAGCACGTTCGCGAACAGCGTTACACGGTGTGCCGACCGGTGACGGAAAACTATCAGATCACGCAAAAGTACTACACTCAAAAGCCGGTTTACGAACAACACGTTCGCGAAAACCGCTATACGGTCCAACGGCCGACCTACGAACAATATCAAGTGCCGATCACGTGGACCACGTATCGCACCGAATATCAACAGCACGTCCGCGAGAATCGGTATACGGTGCAGCGCACGTGCTACCAGGACTACCAAGTGCCGGTGTACTGGACGACGTACCGGGCCGAGTATCAACAGCATGTCCGCGAGAATCGCTACACGGTTCAGCGGACATGCTACCAGGATTATGAAGTGCCGATTCGCTGGACGACCCAGCACCCGGTGTATGAACAACACGTTCGCGAACACCGCTATGTCGTCAATCGCACGTGCTACCAGGATTATCAGGTGCCGATCTATTGGACGACGCAGCACCCGGTCTACGAGCAACATAGCCGGGAGATTCGCTACACCGTCAACGATATGAAACAGGAAACGTATCAGGTGCCGGTGCGTTGGTGCACGTACAAACCGGTGTATCAACAGCATGAGATGGACATTCCCGAAACGACCTATCGTCAGGTGACGATTCCGTGCCAGAAGATCGTGAAGTCGATCGTGTGCGAGCCAGTGTGGGAAGAACGGCAATACACGGTGCAGACCGGCGACTGGACGGAAGAGAAAAACTTCGTCCCTGGAGCGGTGGTGACGCGCTGCATGCGTCAGCCCGGCTGCTGGACGTTCGACCCTTGCACCTGCACGAGCCGTTACTGCCCGGGCCCGACGATCACGGTTCAAGAGCAGCTTCCGGGAACGTGGTGCACGCGCCGGATTTGGTGCCCGCGGGAAGAAGTGCGGTCGTGCCGCGTGTGCAAGATGGTGCCGCGGGAGCATTGCCAGACGGTGACGTACAACATTTGCAAGCTGGAGCCGGTGACGACGTGCCGCAAGGTTTGCTATCAGACCTGTCAGATGGTTCGCGAGGAACACTGCCGGCTCGAGAATCGTTGCCGGACGATCTGCGTGCCGCGGGAATGCGTTCGTTATGAACCGTACACGACGTGCAAGATGGTCAGCCAGCAACATTGCCGGATGGAGAATCGCCGCCGCTGCTACACGGTGCCGGAAGAGAAGGTTTGTCAGGTGCCGTATCAGACCTGCCGGATGGTGACGCAGGAGCATTGCCGGATGGAGAAGCGGACGCGTTGCTACACGGTGCCGGAAGAGAAGGTCAGCTACACTCCGTATCAGACCTGCCGGATGGTTCCGGAGCAGCACTGCAAGATGGTGAATCAGCGCCGGTGCTACACGGTGTCCGAGGAGAAGGTGCAGTACATTCCTTACACGACATGCCGGGTGATTCCGCAGCAGCATTGCCGGATGGAGAACCGGACGCGGTGCATCATGGTGTCGGAAGAAAAGGTGCAGCACATTCCTTACACGACATGCCGGTACATCACGGAGGAACATTGCCGGGTGATTCCGTGCCAGCGAACGCGGTATGAGACCGAGGAGAAGGTCTGCCACATTCCGTACACGACGTGCAAACTGGTGCCGCACGAAGTGGTTCGCCAGGTGCCGGTGACGACGTGCAACATGGAAGCGTACTGCGTGACGCGGAAGGTCTGCCGTCAAGTGCCGGTGTGCGTGCCGGTGTGCGAGCCGACGTGTCTGTCGCCGATGATCAGCGAGTAAGTTTTGGAGTGAGCGACGCTTCGCAGAAACATCCTGCGAAGCGTCGCTGACGTTTGGAGAGCAAGCTGTCCGAGCGGACGGCTTGCCGCACGAAGCCCGAACTGCGTTGCCCTGGTCCGCCATCGCGTCTATCTTGTCTGCAAGGAGACGCACGCATGCCCACGATTCTCGACGGCAAGAAACTCGCTCAAACCATGCAGACGGAGATCGCGGCCGAGGTCGCCGATCTCTTCGCGAAGACGGGCGTTCGCCCGGGGCTCGCCGCGGTGCTCGTGGGCGACAATTCCGCCAGCCAGGTTTACGTGCGCAACAAACGCAAGGCCTGCGAGAACGTCGGCATGATGAGCTGGCTGCATCAGCTCCCCGCCGAGACGACCCAGGCGGAGCTCCTGGATCTCATCGCCCAGCTCAATGTCGATCCCCAGGTGCACGGCATCCTCGTGCAGCTTCCCTTGCCCGAGCAGATCGATGAAAGCGCGATCATCGCGGCCGTGCTGCCGGCGAAAGATGTCGACGGTTTCGGCCCCGAAAGTCTCGGCCTGCTCACGTCGGGGCATCCGCGGTTCCTTCCTTGCACCCCCGCCGGCGTGCAGCAAATTTTGCTGCGGAACGACATCCCGACCGACGGCCGCCATGTCGTCATCGTCGGCCGCAGCAACATCGTGGGCAAACCGCTTGCCTTGATTCTCATGCAGAAAGCGCCCGGAGCGAACGCCACGGTGACGATCTGCCACAGCCGCAGCCGAAATCTTGCGGAGCTGACCCGTCAAGGCGATATCGTTGTCGTCGCGATCGGCGTCGCCAAGTTTTTGAAGGCCGACATGATCCGCCCGGGAGCCGTGGTCATCGACGTCGGCGTCAACCGTCTGCCCGACGGCAAGCTTTGCGGCGATGTCGATTTTGACGCCGTCGCCCCGCTCGCCTCGGCGATCACCCCCGTCCCTGGCGGCATTGGGCCGATGACGATTACAATGCTGTTGGCGAACACCCTGCAGTCCGCGAAACGAATTTGCGGTTAGCCGCGGGCGCGATGACATGTCTCTTCCCTGGTTGATGACGGCGCTGCCCCGCGAGCATGGCCAGTTTCGGCCGCTCAAAGTGAGCGTGCTGCGCCGTGTCCCCGCGGCATGGCGCTGTCGTGTCGACGATCGGGAATTTCTCCTGGCCGAAACCGGCATGGGGGGCATCCAGGCGACGCGAACGCTCGAAGACCTTTCGCAATCAGGCCTGCCCCGCTATGTCTTTCTTGCGGGCTTCGCCGGCGCCCTGCACCCCGAGCTTCGCGTCGGCGCCCCGATTCTGGCGGACGCCGTCGTCGGGCCGGATGGCATATCGCACCCCGCCACGCTCCTCCTGTCTCTTCCCTACGCGCATGGCACGCTTCTCACCAGCGATCGACTCATCGGTTCGCCCGCGGACAAGCGTCGGCTCGCGGAAACGACGGGGGCCGTCGCGGTCGATATGGAAACGTCGTATGTCGCCGCATGGTGCGAACGCCGTGGCGTCCCGTGGGGATGTCTGCGCGTGGTGACCGACGCCGCGGCAACACCCGTCTCAAAGGATGTGTTCGATCTTCTGGAGAATGGCCACGTTTCGCCCTGGCGATTGACGAAGGCTCTGCTCCGCCGACCAGCGATCGTGTCGGAACTGTTAGCGCTGGGACGGGCGACGGCCACGGCGGCGAAGGTGATTGCCGAAGCGCTGACGATGGCGATTGAGGAAGGACCGATCGTGTAGGGTTGAGCGGAGCGAAGCCCACCAAAAGGTGCAGAGATACGTTTGAAAGCACGCGCTCAGAGATCGACACACGAATCTCCCCAAGGTTCACCCCGGTTTTCTCATGGCAGCCAACGGCTCCGTACATAACTCCCAAGGCGTGGCGTGCGTTACCCAAGCCGACCTCTTGGGGGTCGTCGAGGCGAGTCAGGCGCTGCGTCCGCCTCATTCGACCCCCAAGAGGTCGGCTTGGGTAACGCACAATCGCTTACGGGATTCCTTCATGGAGCGGCCTTCCTCCCCCTGCACGAGCCCTTGCAGGCCTCGACCCGAATGTCCGCAACGCCGCATTGGGTTCGATCGTCGGCCAGGTGTTCACCCCGGTTTTCTCATGGCAGCCAACGGCTCCGTACATAACTCCCAAGGCGTGGCGT
>JBAXFO010000093.1:0-10347 GCA_037139885.1 Planctomycetota bacterium | reverse complement strand
GAGGCGACACCAAGATGTCGGACGGCCCCTTCGTCCTCTCCATCACCCTGCTCGGCGAGCCCGGTCCGTTCGGCCCGATCTTGCGCTCCGGAGCGGCAGTCGGCGATTGGCTGCTCGTCACGGGCACGCTCGGCGGCAGCATCCAAGGCAAACACTTCGACTTTACGCCGCGCGTGCGCGAAGCGCTTTTGCTCCAAGACCTGTGTCGGCCGCATGCGATGATTGATCTCAGCGACGGCCTGGCGGGGGATGTCGGTCATCTTGCCGAGGGATCGGGCCACGGTTTCGTCCTCTTCGCCGACCGCATCCCGATCAGCGACGCCGCCCACGCTCTCAACGATGGCCGAGCGCTCGACCATGCCCTGAGCGATGGCGAAGACTTCGAACTCGCTTTCGCCGTGACGCCCGCGGACGGTCAGCGCTTGCTCGACACCCAGCCGTTTGCGAACGTGCGTCTCACTCGGATCGGCCTGTGCGTTCCCGAAGCGGGCCTCTATCTTGAGCGAGATGGCGCACGCCGCCCTCTCCTCACGACCGGTTTCCGTCACGATTTCGCGTGACGCTCCCGGAGTACCTCATCCCAGGGCTTGGAATACGCTCATGCGTCCCGCGGTCATTCTTCTGAGCGGCGGACTCGATTCGGCCGTCGCGCTGGCCATCGCTCGTTCTCAGGGCTTCTTGCCGCACGCTCTCTCGTTCGCCTACGGTCAACGCCATGCGATCGAACTCGAATCGGCCAAAGCGATCGTGCAGGCGCAAGGGGTGAGCCGCCATATCATTGTCCCCATCGACCTGCGCGTCTTCGGCGGTTCCGCACTCACCAGCGATGCGCCGGTGCCGAAAAATCGACCCACCGACGAGATGAATCACGGCATTCCCATCACCTACGTCCCAGCGCGCAACACCATCTTTCTCAGCTTCGCCCTCGCCTTCGCGGAAGTGGCCCAGGCGAGCGACATTTTCATCGGCGTCAACGCCCTCGACTATTCCGGCTACCCCGACTGCCGGCCCGAATACGTCGCCGCCTTCAGCGCCATGGCGAACCTGGCCACCACGGCCGCTGTCGAAGGCGCCCCGCTCACCATCCATACGCCCTTGATTCACTGGACGAAGGCCCAGATCATTCAGAAAGGTCTCGATCTCGGCGTGGATTTCGCGCTGACGAGTTCGTGTTACGATCCCGCTCCCGACGGCGCTGCCTGCGGGCGCTGCGATTCTTGTACGTTGCGTTTGAAAGGTTTTGCCGAACTCGGCCGCGAAGACCCGCGGCGTTATGCTTGAACGTGCGACATGATGTTTGAAGCGTCGTCTCTCAACGCGACGACGAAGTATCCGACGACCCCGGCTGTCCCGCTTTCGGCGTGCGCGACGTCGATGTCCCGGGAACGCCCCCCAGACTGATCGGCATGGGCGTCGCCTCCGAAATCGACGCGGACCGCAACGCCTCCGGCAATTTCATACGCGGCAATGTCCGCGGCGCCTGCTTCGAATTTTGCTCGCGCGAGAACGGCAGCAGCGTCAATGCGACCCCCGCTGGCGTTTGAAAGCGGCGCTCGGGCTCCTTCGCCATCATGCGTTTGAGAATGAGCGACACTTCCCACGGCACATCGTCCCGAAACGATTCGAGCGGTTCCGGTTCCGCGTTCTGATGCTGAAGAACCTTCTGCATCAACGACCCCGTGGGGAACGGAGCCTGCCCCGTCAGCAAGTAATAAAACGTGCAACCGAGGCTGTAGATATCGCCACGGATATCGACGGCCTGGGCATTGCGCGCTTGCTCCGGGGAAAGATAGTCGGCCGTGCCGATAACGCCCTTGGCGATATGCTCGATCATCTGTTCGCCCGCCATGCCGCGCGGGCTGCGCAGGCTCGCCAGACCCCAGTCGAGAATCTTGATGAGAGCCGGCTGTTTTTTCTTCGGCTCCGAAGAGTGCCGTACTTGCGGCTGTTCGCGAATCAGCGACGGCACATGGGTCAGGTAAAGATTCACCGGTTTGATGTCGCGATGAATCAGATTGCGTTCGTGAGCATGTTGCAAACCCAAAGCGGTCTGGCGAATGTAATCGCACGCCTCGGCGATCGGCAGCTGGCCGGTGAGGCGGACGTACTTGCCCAGATCGGTTCCTTCGACATATTCCATCGCGTAATAAAACGTATCGCCGACTTCATCGGCGTCGCAGAATTGCACGATGTTCGGATGCTCGAGGCGGGCCATCGCTTCCATTTCGCCGAGAAACTGGCGGCGTCCCTCGGCGTTGGCGATCACTTCGGCCTGAATGAGTTTGAGGGCCACCTGCCATTCATGAACCGCATGCCGGGCATGGAAAACGGAGCTCAGGCCCCCCTGCCCGAGACGATCGAGAACGTGATACGGGCCGATGACGAGTTGGTTGGCTCGGCCCGAGAGAATCTGGTTGATTTGGTAGATGGTGAGCCAGCCGCGCTGGACCAGGAGTTTGGCCAACGGACGCGCCTCGCCGCACCGGCCGTTCGCCAGGCGCACGACTTCATGAACCTGCTCGCGCGACAGCAACGCCGTGTCGCGCAATGCGTCGATGAGATTCCCACTTGAGACGATGCTCATGGGATTCTGGCCTCGCTTCTCGCTCGCAAGGCACGGGGTTCCGAGGCCCATGCCCAGTGACATCCTTGGTCCGGAGAGTCTCCGGGAAGGAATTCCATCCTTCACGGCAACGGTAGGTTACTTTTTCCGCGGAAGCAAATCGATTTCCAGACGGACGACGCGTGCTAACCGATCACGACACGGTGATGCTTCTTCTTCCCCTGGCGCAACAAGATCGCGCCCCCCTGAAGGGCGTCGTCCTTCACCACGAGGTTCACATCGGTGACGGCGACGTTGTTGAGATACGCCCCGCCTTGTTGGATCAGACGCCGGGCCGCGTTCTTGGAGTCGGCCAGGCCCGTTTTCACCAGCAGATCGACGAAGGCGACGCCGGCGGCCAAAACGGCGCTTTCCACCGTCGTCGTCGGGGCGGCCGAGAGATCCCCCGCGCCGCCCGCGAACAGGGCCGCAGAATCGGCCTTCGCTTGATCCGCCGCCGCGGCGCCATGACAGAGTTTCGTCGCCTCATACGCCAGGATACGCTTCGCCTCGTTGAGCCCGGCTCCTTCGGCCTTGCCCAGAGTGCGGACTTCGTCCATCGGCAGCTGCGTGAAGTACGCCAAGAAACGTTCGACGTCGCGGTCGTCGGTGTTGATCCAGTACTGGTAAAACTGATAGGGGGACGTGCGCTCCGCGCTCAGCCACACGGCTCCCGTCGCGGTCTTGCCCATCTTTTCGCCGCGTGCGGTGGTCAGCAAAGGAAACGTCAGACCATAGGCCTGTTTCGTTTCGAGCTTGCGGATGAGGTCGCTGCCGGCGAGGATGTTGCTCCATTGATCGTCGCCGCCGATTTGCAACAGGCAGCCGTGCCGCTGATTCAGAAGCAGGAAATCGTACGCCTGGAGAAGTTGATAGTTGAACTCGATGAACGACAGGCCTTCCTCGCGTTCGAGCCGTTGGCGATACGCTTCGGCCCGGATCATTTCGTTGACCTTGAAATAGCGGCCGATATCGCGAAGGAAATCGATGTACTTGAGCGACATGAGCCAGTCGGCGTTGTTCACGAAACGGCCGACGGAGTCGTCGAGCGTGAGGTAACGCTGAAGCTGGCCGAGAATGCCCTGGCCGTTGCGGACGATGTCGTCGGGGCTGAGGAGCTTGCGCATCTCCGTCTTGCCGCTGGGGTCGCCGACCATGGCCGTGCCGCCGCCGATGATGGCGATCGGATGATGACCCGCCTTCTGCAAGATCGACATCGCCATGATCGGCATCAGGCTGCCGCAATGCAGACTGTCGGCGGTCGGATCGAAGCCGCAATAAAACGCAACCGACTTCTCGGCGAACAGTTTTTCGAGGCCCGCTTCATCGGTGCACTGCTGCACGAAGCCGCGTTCCTTGAGCGTATCGAGCACGGTCGGCATGAGCGTTGTCCTTAATGATGGGCCGCGACGCGAGGGCGCAGCGCGTGCGGGAGCGCAGCGGCAACCGAAGATTGTATCGATCACGAGTACATCTGGAACCGGCCCTGAGCTTCGAACGCGTTCTTGAAATGGTCGAGCGTCGGCGTCTTTTGCCCGGCCGGCCAGGCGATGCAGATGACATCGAAACGGGCGGCATGGTTCAGCAGCTTGTGCTTTTGCAAGTAATGAAGAGCCAGGCGCGTAAGACGTTTCTGCTTGGCTGGGTCAACGGAGAGGGCTGGCCGCTGGATGTCGTCCCGCTGCGTCGAGCGCACTTCGACGAACACCAGAGTGTCGCCATCGCGAGCGACGATGTCGAGCTCGCCGAGTCGGCAGGAAAAATTGCGGGTGAGGATCTTGTAGCCAAGCGATTGGAGATGGCGGGCGGCGGAACGCTCCGAGCGATCGCCAAACCAGCGGCGATACCATGGTTTCGCAGGCGTTTGGTCCATGGCGGACGCGTCCTGGGGGGATTAAAAGCAGCCCGGCTGCAAGAAGCCGGGCTGCGAAATCCGTTTAGTTCGCGCCGGGAACGACAGCCTTCGGCGCCTTGACCTTGCGTTCGCGAAGGCGGGTCGCCTTGCCGACGCGGTCGCGGAGGTAATAAAGCTTCGCACGGCGCACGGCCCCGGTCCGCTTCACTTCGATCTTCGCGATCTTCGGCGAATGAATGACGAACGTTCGCTCGACGCCTTCGCTCTGCACGATGCGGCGCACGACGACCGTTTCGCGAACGCCCGCGCCCTTGCGAGCGATGACGACGCCGTTGAAGATCTGAATGCGTTCTTTTTCGCCTTCGAGGATGCGCTGGTGAACGTCGACCTGGTCGCCGATGTTGAAGACCGGAACGTCTTTCTTGGTCTGCACGTCTTCGACGAGTTGCATGAGTTTCGTTTGCATGATATCACCTAGTTGGTACGTTGACTTCGTTGGTCCGATTGTTCGCGCCGCCATCGCGCGATGGCGGCATGATCGCCGCTCAGGAGAACTTCCGGCGCTTCCATGCCGCGAAATTCGCGTGGGCGGGTGTACTGGGGATATTCGAGTCGGCCGGGTTCGCTGTGCGATTCCTCGACCGCGCTCTCTTCATCGCCGAGCACGCCAGGCACATAGCGAATGACCGTGTCGATCACCGTCATCGCCGGGACTTCGCCGCCGTTGCAGACGAAGTCGCCGATGGAAATCTCGCGCGGCTTCAAACCGAGCCGAATCCGCTCGTCGAAGCCCTCATATCGGCCGCACAAAAGGAGCAGCCGTTTCGCCGTCGACAGCTCCTTCACCAGCTGCTGATTCAGCCGCTGGCCGCCAGGAGTGAGCATGATCAACTCGCCCGGTTCGGCGGTTTGCTCCCTGACGGCTTCGACGGCGGCGAACACCGGATCGGGCATGATGACCATGCCGGGACCGCCGCCGAAGGGGCGGTCATCGACGCTGCGGTGCTTGCCCGTAGCCCAGTTCCGCAGGTTCCAGAGGTGGATTTCCACCAGGCCTTTTTGCAGAGCGAGCTTGAGCAGGCTCTGCGTGAAATAGCCCTGGAACAGATCGGGGAACAGGGTCAGCACGTCGAAACGCATGGTCGGCGCCGTTACGCGGGAACGCCTTACGCTTGCGGCGCAGGAGCCGCGGCCGCCACCGCGAGGTCCTCGAACTTCTTCATGTACTTGTTGAACAGAACCGTGCACTTCTCCGAGGCGAGAGCGCCCTTCGAGATCCAGTGCTTGATCCGTTCCGGCTTCAGGATGACGCGGTTTTCCTTCACCTTCACCATCGGATCGTACGTGCCAAGTTCTTCGAGAACGCGTCCATCGCGCGGCTGACGCGAGTCGATGGCGACGATACGGAAATAGGGCCGATGCTTACGGCCCATCATCTTCATGCGGATGCGAACTGCCACAGGATAACCTCTCAAGAAACAAATGTCAGTGATCTCTCGTTCCCAGGCTCGGCTTGGGAACGTTCTGCCTTGGAGGCCCCGCCTCCCGAATGACTCAATGCGATATCTCGGCCGCTCCTCAAATCTGCATGACTCAGAATCGGTCAAGTTGTCCATTGAGCCCCAAACAAAACTTGAGACTTTCGGCAAGTCTCACAAGATCGGCCTGGCTCAAACAACCAAGCCGCGTCATGAGCCGAGAGTGATCAAGCGCTCGGACCTGATGGCACTGAAAAGCCGTGTCTTCAGCGAGTCCATTCTGCGGACTCTTTTTGACCGCGATCAAATTCGGTCCCGAAAACTTCGTATTCGTTGTCCCGGGCACGACGGTCACGAGTCCCCATTCGCGGTCGGGAATATCGTTCACCGAGACAACGACGACCGGCCGAGGCTTATAGCCGCCTTGCTCTCGGCCGAAAACGGGGTCGAGAAACGCGAAGAAAATCTCGCCTCGCAAGACCCCACGAACTTTTCTTTTTGGAGCGATGCCGGACATCAATAGTCCTCGTCGCCGCTCACCAACGCTTCAGGAGAATACTGCGCATATCCCTTGAGCCGGGGCGAAAATCTCTTGCGAGCTTTTTCGAAGTCGAAATCATCGCGTTCGAACTCGTGTAGGTCATGCGCCATTCCTCCAATAATGTGGCGGAACGGAATCCCATTTCGAACGCCAAAATCGATGAATCCCTTCAGATCTTCGAGAAAGCCCTCCTCACCCTCGGTCATTTCGGCGTGGCTTTCGGATCCCGCAAGCTCCAAAACTCGGGATCCCAGGAGATCCTTGAGGACACCGGGGCTGTGATCGACGACATCCCTGCTAAAGGCATCGACATCAGCACAGATCGCCCGTCCAATCTCGACGAACGACACCTTCGAACTTTTGGCTCGATCAATGGCCTCGACGACATCCTCAAGAAAGCTGCCTTCTTCATCTGACACTGGCGAGCCGCTGAGCTTGCACTTTTCCCAAAACGGCGACAGATTCATGGTTCTTACCTCGAAAAGGCGACGAATGTCTTGAAACGTAAATTAACCTTTTCGAACAAATCTCATTCCCAAGCTTTCATTGGGAATGAAGGACGCTATTTCTTCTTTTTCTTCTTCCGCTCGTCGGCCCGTTCTTTGGGCGTCTTGCGGTGGCCGGTGCCGATTTTCTGTTTGGGGAGCATGCCGCCGGGGTTGAACATGCCCGATTGGCCCATGCCCGTCACCATCTTCATGCGGTCCCAAATAGACATATTAGCCATTTGCCGCATCAACGTCCGCGCCTGATTGAACTGAAACAGGAATTGTTTCACCTCATGAGGCTGCGTGCCGCTCCCCGCGGCAATCCGCCGCCGCCGGGAAAGGTCGATCAAATCGGGGTCCGTCCGCTCTTTCTTGGTCATGGCGTCGACCATGCCCTGAATGCGTTTGATGGCCACATCCGGGTCTTCGCCGTCGGGGATCAGATCGCCCATGCCGGGCATCTGCTTCATCAGATCCTTCATACCCCCCATCTTGGCCATCATCTCGAACTGCTTACGGAAGTCGTCGAGCGTGAGGTTGCCCTTCGCGAGTTTCTTCTGCTGGAGTTCGATCTCTTCCTGGCTGAGATCCTGCTGGACGCGGGCGACCTTTTCGATCACCCCCATCACATCCCCTTGGCCCAAAATGCGTTGGGCCATGCGTTCGGGATGGAATTCATCGAGCGCCTGCAACTTTTCGCCGACGCCGATGAACTTGATCGGGACCTTCGTGATTTCCTTGATGGTCAACGCAGCGCCGCCGCGGGCGTCGCCGTCGAGCTTCGTGAGGATGACGCCATTAAGATCCAGGGCGTCGTTGAACGCCTTGGCGCTGTTGACCGCATCCTGCCCGGTCATGGCGTCGACGACGAAGAAGACTTCATCGGGCCGGCACAGCTTGTCGATGTTCTTCAGCTCCGCCATCGGCATTTCATTCACATGAAGCCGGCCGGCGGTATCGAGAATGATGACGTCGTTCGTGGTCGTCTTGGCGTGTAAAAGCGCGTTCGAGCACACTTTGACCGGGTCGGGCGTTTTTCCGTCGGTCGGGCCTTCGGTGTAAACCGGAATGTTCAGCTGCTCGCCGAGAACGCGCAATTGCTCGACGGCGGCGGGACGCTGTAAGTCGGCGGCGACCAGCATCGGCCGTTTGCCGAGGCGTTCGCGAAGATAGAGGGCGAGTTTGCCGGCCGTCGTCGTTTTGCCGGCGCCTTGAAGGCCGCACAGCATGATGACCATGGGCCGGTCTTTGGGAAAATGCAGGCGATGATCGACCGGCCCCATCAAGGCGATGAGTTCGCGGTAGATGATGTTGATGATCTGCTCGCCGGGATCGAGATTGCGCAGCACTTCCTGCCCGACGGCCTGAGCGGTGACTCGTCCGATGAACGCAGTCGCCACTTCATAATTGACGTCGGCTTCCAGGAGCGAGGTGCGGACGAGCTGCAACCCCTCCTTGACATTCTCTTCAGTGATGCGTCCACGGCCACGAAGCTTCTTCATCGCTTCAGAGAGGCCGCGTTGGATCCCTTCGAACATTGCACGCACCTACGGATGTTGTGCCAGCCCGCAATTTGCGGGAACCTTTTATGATAGGAAATCGGGCGGCAGAGGGTAGTCCAGCCAGGCCGTTTCAGCGACGAAGCTAAATGGCCCGATGCGGACACGCTTCAATTCCAGATCGACCTCAATAAACAGTTGCGTCATGATGGGCGCCGCGCCGAGCGCGGAGGCCATCCCTGGAAGCCCGACGCGTTAGCGAGGGATCACCCCTCGCTAACGCGTCGGGCTACCTGAAACGCCCTCAACTTGCAGCCTCATCCGCCCTTTGCAAAACGACTTCCATGAGCAGCGGATGCCGGCCAAGCGGCGCCGCGAGGAGAAACTCAACGTTGGCGTAAACGCGTGCCAGATCATCGCGAATGCCGGCCAGATCGCGGCGCATGTGAATGCCCGCGGACAGAAAATACGGCAACATGACAATCCGCTTCGCCCCTTTCGCAACGCACTCTTGACAGGCGACCTTGATGTTCGGCTCCGCCAACTCCAAGAAGGACGGAACCACCATCGAATATCGCCCAAGCCCGCGAATCTTTTCCGCGAGATCCAGCAGGTCTCCATTGGCCTGAGCGTTACGGCTGCCATGAGCCATGAGAACGAGCGCGGTCGACATCAGGGCATCTCGCGAAAACCGATAGGACAAATCCCTCTCATTCAACGGGAAAACGCAAGAAGATGCAACAGGACGACGAAAGCGCCGCCCCTCGACGCCTCGCAAAATCGAGCGATCGGTTCGAAACGGCGGACGACCGACAAAACCACCGAATCTCTACTGGACACCCTTCCACTAATCGGCTTTAAAGGATATACGTTCAAAGTGAAGCCCCAAAAATCGCGAGGGAAACGATGCAGCCGATCCAACCCGTCATCAAAGGCCGCGGCGCCTCGCACAATCCCCCGAACCGGTTCGAGAAAATGCATCTCGAACTCGTCACCGACGAACGCACCGACGACGAACCTCCCCCGGCTCCCGAGACGGAGTATTTTCGCGATTCCTCCCGGAGCATCATCGTCAGCAACGACAGCCCGGATGTCTTCTTCGACAAGAGCATCAACGTCTATCGCGGCTGCGTTCATGGCTGCATCTATTGTTACGCCCGGCCTTATCACGAATATCTTGGGCTCTCGGCGGGGATCGATTTCGAGACCAAGATCTTTGTCAAGGAAGACGCCCCCCGGCTGTTGCGGAGCGAGTTGAGTTCGCCGAAGTGGCAGCCGCAGGTTTTGGCGATCAGCGGCGTGACCGATGCGTATCAGCCGATCGAACGGCGTCTGCAATTGACGCGTCGCTGCCTGGAAGTCTTGGCGGAATTTCGCAATCCCGTGTCGTTGGTCACCAAGAACCATCTCATCACGCGCGACATCGACCTTCTCGCTCCCATGGCGGCGTTCGATGGCGTGTCGGTGCATATCGGCGTCACGTCGCTGGATCCCGAATTGGCGAACGTGATGGAGCCACGGGCCTCGGCGCCGCATGCGCGGTTGGCGGCGATCCGCGAATTGAGCGCGGCGGGAGTGCCGACCAGCGTGTTGATCGCGCCCGTGATTCCCGGTCTGACCGATCATGAGATCCCGGCCATTCTCGAGGCGGCCCGGGAGGCGGGGGCGTGTCATGCGAACTATACGATGCTGCGTTTGCCGCACGGGATCAAAGAACTGTTCAGCACGTGGCTCGAGCAACGCTTTCCGACGAAGAAGGACAAAGTCTTGGGCCGCATCCGCGACATGCGCGGCGGAGAACTCAACGATCCCTCGTTCGGCAGCCGCATGAAAGGGGCGGGGCCAATTGCGGAGATGATCCGACAAGTATTTCAGACGAACGTG
>JBAXFO010000092.1:0-10422 GCA_037139885.1 Planctomycetota bacterium | reverse complement strand
CTGGAAAAGTTGGCCGCCTACGAGAAGGAATGGCAGCCGCTCGAAGCTTCCATCCACGACGACGAACGCCTCCGCGATCAAATCGCCGAGTCGATTCGCACGCAAACCGCCTCGCTTGCCGAACTCGAAACTGCGGGCCCCATCCCGGATGAAGCCGAACTCCAAACGGCCCGCACCGAACGCGATCACGCGATCGATGGCCTCGCGTCCGCGCCGAGCCCGGCCAAGTTGCAAGCCGTCCGCGCCCATGTGCGCCGCTGCGATGAATTGAGCGATCGCCTGTTTCGCGAAGCCGATCGCGCTTCGAAAGCGTCGCGCCTGCGCCGCGAACTGCGTCAGGCGGACGAGCAACACCGCACCATCCTCGCCCGCCTGGCGCATTCGTTGCAAATCCGTACCGAGCTTGAAGCCCGCTGGCTGAAAGAATGGCACCCCGGCATGAAGCCTGGCTCTCCCACCGCGATGCGTGCCTGGCGGACCCAATGGAACACGCAACGCGAACGGCTCGATCATCTCGAAAAGATGGCCCGCGAAGTCAAAGCCGCCTCGACCGTGATCGACGGTTTCAAGCTTCGCCTCCGCACCGCTCTGGCTCACAACGATACCAAAACGACTCTCGAACAACTCCTGACGAAAGCGCGGCAAACCCTTCAAGTCGCGCGTTCCGCCTCGGCCGCCCTCACCGAACATGAAAATCGCCGCCGCGAAGCTCTGGCCCAGCGCGACACGCTTGGCCGTCAACATGCCGACGCTGTCGCCGCGATCGAACAATGGCGGGCCTCGTGGGTTCAAGCCGTCGAACCGCTTCGAATGATCGATGTCCATCCGGAACACGCCTTACGCATCCTCGACCGACTCCATCAAGTGGTCGGCGAACGCCGGAATGAAAACGCCGCCGAAGCCCGACTTGCCGCGCTCGACCGCGAACGGGCCGAGTTCCACGACCATCTGAGCGCTCGACGTCGGCAGCTGTTCGGCGCCGCGGCAGTCTCGTTCGATCCGCAACAGTTGAACGAAGCCGTCGACGAACTCGTTCGCCGCGCGGAAGACGTCAAAATTCAAGAACGCGAACGGCAACGTCTCGACAAGGAACTCGCCGAACTCCGCGCCGCCCTCCGTTCCGCAGCGGATCATGTGCTGGCGCATCAAGCGCGTCTCCAGGCGTTGGGCGAGCAGGCCGGTTTCGCGTCTCCCGATGAACTCCCGAATCTCATCGCTCGGTCGCAAGAACGCCGCACGCTGGAGGAGCAAGCCGCCGCCGAACGCGAGACCCTCCGCCATCACGCTCCCGACGGCGATCTCGCGAAGTTCAGCGCGGAAGCGGAAAGCTGCTTGCCGGATCTCGAAGCCCGCCTGGCGGAAATCCGCGCCCGCCAGCAAGCGATTCAGCGAGCAACGCCCCTCGTCGCCGTGGCGGCCGTGGATGCCGAGCGGCAAATCGACCTCTGGAGGCAGACCAGTTCCGAAGCCGCCGACAGCCAGCAAGCGATCGAATCGCTCCTTGCCGAACTCCGCGACCAGGCCACCGAATATGCCGCCCTGCACCTGGCCCGCCAAATGCTCGGCCTGACGGTCGAGCGTTTCCGCGAACGCCAGCAAGACTCGATGCTCTCCAAAGCGGAAGCCTACTTCCGCCGGCTCACCCGCGGCGCTTACCAACAACTCCTCGTCGAAGAGACCGAGAAGGGCGAACCGTTTCTCCTGGCCGTCCGCTCCGCCCCGCCGGAACGCGTCGAAGTCGCCGGTCTGTCCGACGGCGCCCGCGACCAACTCTTCCTGGCCATGCGTCTCGCCGGCATCGAAGAACATCTGCGCACGCACGGCCCCATGCCCGTCATCGTCGACGACGTGCTCATCAACTTCGACGAATCCCGCGAAGCGGCCACGCTCGAATGTTTCGCGGAACTCAGCAAAACCACTCAGATCCTCATCTTCACCCACCACGCCCACATCGTGGAACTCGCGAAGCGCGTCGCCCCCGATGCCGTGCGTTGCCACGATCTCTCCGAGACCACGCGCGTTTGACGCAGCGACGACGCCCTCGCCAAAAGAAATACAACAAAACTCGCGAGCGTTCTCGGCGGCGCCTCGGCTTCTCCGCACTTTCGAAAGGCATCCCAATGAAAACCTTTCCCGCTCTCTGTCTCACCGCATTTCTGTCAGAATCGTTAAGACGTATGAGGAGCCCGGGAACGTTGGCCTTTCCGGGCAATTTTGTGCTTGCTCAACAGGGAGACATCGGCTTGATCGCGATTCCGCAATCCGGCGTTTTCTTCCCCGTTTCTTCATCATTTCCACACAATCGCCTTCTAGACTGACCACGACCCGAATCCTTCGTAGCTGAGGTCCTGCGCGTGTCGACTCTCTCCTATTCGGCGATCATCAACGAGCGGTCGCTTAATGGCCGACAGGTCACGTCGCCGGTCAAAGGCGTCAAGACCAAGTTCGCCATCACGGACCTCGACTTTTGGTACGGTTCGCAGCAGGCGCTCTACAAAGTCAATTTGACGGTGAGCGAACGCTCGGTGCTCGCCCTCATCGGCCCCAGCGGTTGCGGCAAGTCGACGTTTTTGCGGTTGCTCAATCGCATGAACGATTTGATCGAAGGCACACGCCACACCGGCAGCCTGCTCCTGGACGGCAAAGACATTTACCGCAAAGACATCGATTTGGTCGAGTTGCGGCGCCGCGTCGGCATGGTCTTTCAAAAATCGAACCCGTTTCCCAAATCGATCTTCGAGAACATCGTTTTCGGTCCCCGCGTGGCCGGCATCAACGATCGCGCGTTCCTCGAACAAACCGTGGAACGCTGCCTGCGCCAGGCGGCTCTCTGGGAGGAAGTGAAGGATCGCCTGCACACCTCCGCCCTGGCTCTTTCGGGCGGGCAGCAACAACGATTGTGCATCGCCCGGGCCCTCGCCACCAATCCCGATGTTTTGCTGATGGATGAGCCCGCTTCGGCGCTCGATCCGGCGTCGACATCGCGGATCGAAGATTTGATTTTCGAACTGAAGCGGAATTACACGATCGTCATCGTCACGCACAACATGCAGCAGGCCGCCCGCGTCTCCGATCAGGTCGCCTTCTTCTTCCAGGGCAACGTCATCGAAGTCGGCCCCACGGATCAGCTTTACACCAGGCCCGCCGTGAAGCAGACCGAAGATTACATCACCGGGCGGTTCGGTTGAGGCCGCATAAGGACGAATCTTTTCATGTCGATGCATTTTCAACGCGACCTCGAACTCCTGCAACGCGACCTCATCGGTCTTGCGAGCAGCGTCGAAGACGCGATTCACAAATCGATCCAGGCGCTGCGCGATCGGGAGCTTTCCGTGGCCCGGCAAGTCATCGAAGGCGACGACGCCATCGACGACGAGGAAAACCACATCGAGGAAGAATGCCTCAAACTCCTCGCCTTGCATCAACCCGTGGCCATCGATCTGCGCCGCATCACCGCCGCGCTCAAAATCAACGCCGAACTCGAACGCATGGCCGATCTCGCGGAAGACATCGCCGAGCGGGCCCTGCATCTGGCGCAGCTGCCGGAGATCATGGTGCCGGCGAAACTCGAACGCATGACCGATCTGACGACGTCGATGGTGCGGCAGAGCCTCGATGCGTTCATCAATCTCGACGCGCGCCTGGCCCGCACGGTCTGCCGGCTCGATGACGAAGTCGATCGCTACAACCACGAAATCATCGAAGAGCTGATCAAAACGATGGAAAACAATCCCGCCATGGTCGAGGCCGGGCTGTCGTTCTTTTCCGCGACCCGGCATCTGGAACGCATCGCCGACCATGCGACCAACATCGCCGAAGACGTCGTTTACCTGGTCGAAGGCGAGATCGTGCGCCATCGCCCGGCCGCCATCGAAATCAAAGATGCACGCAAGTGAATTTACTTACTAAGAGTTCGACTATTGCGGCTCGGTCCGCCGCAGGAAACCTTGTGACAACAATGAACGCGACACTCACCCAACCTCGACGAGTTGAAGCTTCCATGGCCAAAACACGCGTCCTGATCATCGAAGACGAACGAGGCCTCACCGACGTCCTCAGTTACAATCTGCAGCGTGAAGGATTCGACGTCCTCATCTCGCACGATGGCCAGGAAGGCCTGCGCAAAGCGCAGATGCAGCTCCCCGATCTGATCATCCTCGATCTGATGCTGCCCAAGATGGATGGGCTCGAGGTGTGCCGCGAACTGCGCGCCGGCGAACGCACGCGGGCCATTCCGATCTTGATGCTCACCGCGAAGGCCGAGGAAACCGACCAGGTCGTCGGCTTCACCATGGGGGCGGACGATTATGTCACGAAGCCCTTCAGCATCAAAGTGCTGATGCAGCGCGTCCGCGTGTTGCAGCGCCGGCTCGAACAATCGGTCGAGCCGACCGACATCATCGAACACCTCGGCGTCAAGATCGACCGCGTCCGACACAAAGCCACCGTCCGCGATGTGGAACTCGACCTGACGCCGACCGAGTTCCGTCTCCTCGAATGCCTTCTCCGCCAACCCGGACGAGCTTTCACCCGCCCGCAACTCATGGACGTCGCCATCGGTGAAGGCGCCGTCGTCCTTGAACGCACCATCGACGTCCACATCAAAACTCTTCGCAAAAAACTCGGCGGCGAACAAGAGTTCATCGAGACCGTCCGCGGCATCGGCTACCGCTTCCGCGAAACGAAGGCGACCGGGGATGTGCTCGGGGGGGACGAGTAGCCGCAATGGGGTTGTGAGCGGAAACGGCGCTCAATGAAACTTGAGAAGAGAATTCGAGTACGATGACGAGTAGGAGGATGAGTAGGAAAATGCGCGATGATGAGTACGATTAAGATTATGAGTACGAAGAATGCCAGGCGACGAACGCGACTTCATGAAACGGCCGTATTTTCCTAATCGTGCTCGTAATCGCACTCGTCATCGCGCATTTTCCTACTCATCCTCCTACTCGTCATCGTACTCGCGTTTTGCTTTTTTCAGATTCGGTCTCGATCCCTGGGATTCGGAATACCTCGTCTCAGGTCTCGGGGAATTATGCATACTTCGCGACCAGCGCCGCGATGGCATCGGCCGCTTTGCGAACGGGCAGGCCATACGTCGACGCGACATCTTGCGCCGCTTCGCGAACGGCCCGCAACTCGAGCACTTCCAGCGGCAGATTCATATCCGCGGCTTCAGCGCGTAAGCCGGGCAGGCTGAGCACGAGCACGGCGGCGTGAATGGCGACGGCTCCGCGCCCGGCGGCGATGCCGCGGCTCGACAGCCAGGCGTGTTGCCGGTTCAAAACGCGTTCGAAGCGGCTGGTGAATTGTTCCTCGTTCATCTTGCCGGTCTGGAATTGTTCCAGGTGGCGATACAGGGGCCGAGCCAGGCGCGGCAACATCACTTCAATCAACGGCTTTCCCATAACCCCATCCCCGGCAAACGGACCACGCCAACCGCGCGGCCCGACTTCGTGACCCACAGGCAATCTTAGCCGCGCTTTCGGTCAGAGCAAAAAAATGCGCGAAATCGCCCCAGCCGAACCTTCGTAGCGCGGCAAAGTGTAGCAGTCCAGGAATCTGGCTGGGTTTCGTTTCCCATTCTCCTACAGACAACCTCGCCTCGTTTGTGCAGAATAACAAGATTCCCCATCGACCACGTGGGCGCCCTCTTGGGAACCGCGGGAGAAACTTATGCAGAACACGCAACTCAAAGACGCCGTCGCTCGCCTTTTGCCCCGCGTGCAAACTCCCGCCCAATATCTCGGCGGCGAACTCAATAGCGTCGCGAAGAACCACTCCCAGGTTCGCGGCAAACTGGCGCTCTGCTTTCCCGACGCCTACACGCTCGGCATGAGCCATCACGGTTTGCAAGTCCTCTACACCATCATGAACAACGATCCGCAATGGGCCTGCGAACGTTCGTTCACGCCGTGGATCGATTTCGAAGGCGAGCTGCGCAAAAACCGCTTGCCGCTTTATGGCCTGGAGACGTTCACGCCGCTCGGCCAGTTCGATCTCGTCGGCTTCTCGCTGCAATATGAAGTCTGCTATTCCAACGTGCTGACGATGCTCGATCTCGGCGGCATTCCGTTGCACACGGAAGACCGCACGCTCGATCATCCGCTCGTCATCGCCGGCGGTCCGGGGGCGCAGAATCCCGAATTGCTCGCCCCATTCGTCGATGTCTTCGTGATCGGCGACGGCGAGGAAAGCCTGCCCTGGATCATGAATCAGTGGATGACGCTGAAGGAACGGGCGCAACGCAAAGGCGGCGGCGTCAGCGCGCAGCGCGTGCGCGCCGATCTCATCGCGGAGCTCGTCGGCCAAGTGCCCTGGGCGTATGCCCCGCAGTTTTACGTCCCCGATTATCACGCCGACGGCACGTTGGCGGCCATGAACCGCACGCGCAGCGATGTCCCCCGCGAGATCATGGCCTGCACCATCCAGAAAGACTTCGACGCCTTCCCGCTGCCGACCAAACCGGTCGTCCCCTTCGTGCAAACGCCGCACGACCGCATCGCCCTTGAGATCATGCGCGGCTGCCCGTGGCAGTGCCGGTTCTGCCAGTCGACCGTCATCAAGCGGCCGCTGCGGGTTCGCTCGGTCGAGAGCATCGTCGCCGCCGCCATGGCCAGCTACAAGAGCACGGGGCACAACGAAATCAGCCTGCTCAGCCTCAGCACCAGCGATTATCCGTATTTCGAAGAACTCGTCAAAAAGATGCACGAAGTCTTCACGCCTCTGGGCGTCAGCATTTCGCTGCCAAGCTTGCGGGTGACACATCAATTGCGCTCATTGCCCAAATTGATGGATGGCGTCCGCAAGGCGGGGCTCACGCTCGCCCCCGAAGTCGCCCGCGACGACATGCGCGAACAGATCCGCAAACCGATCAACAATGACGATCTTTATGAAGGTTGCCGGGAAGCGTTCAAAGCGGGCTGGCAGAAGGTGAAGCTTTATTACCTCATCGGCCTGCCGGGCGAACGCAAGGTCGACCTCGACGGCATTCTCGATCAGGCCGAGCGGATCACCTGCATCAGCAAGGAAGTGAAGGGGCGCTATCTCGACGTGACCGCGTCGGTATCGAACTTCGTGCCGAAACCGCACACGCCGTATCAATGGAACGGCATGCAGACGCGCGAATACTTCGAAGAAGCCGGCAGCTATCTACGCCGCAACAGCCGTTTCCGCTCGGTGAAGATCAAACAACACGACGTCGATTGCAGCTTGCTCGAAGGCGTGCTCACGCGCGGCGACCGACGCGTCTCGGCCGTGCTCGAAGAAGCCTGGCGGCGCGGCGCCCGCATGGACGGCTGGCGCGAATGCTTCAAACCCGAAATCTGGTGGGATGCCTTCCGCGACCTCAACGTCGACCCCGCCTGGTATTCGCAACGCGCCCGCCCCATCACCGAAGTCCTCCCCTGGGACCACGTCAACGTGAAGAAAGGCCGGGCGTTTTTGGAGAAGGAACAGAACCGGAGTTTGATTCAGCTCGATGTGATGGCCAACGCGGAGTGAGGTTGCGTCTCGTGATTACACAAGTTCGCGGCTCTCCGCAGGAGAGCGCTGACGTGACGCACTGGCATGACGTTTATCGTGTCGAAAATGACGTGTTGCACGGCGCAAATTTCAGCCCATGCGTGACGGCAGCGCTCTCCTGCGGAGAGCCGCGAACTCGATCCCTTATTTCGCCGCCGGCTGCACCATGTTCGGCTGCGCCATGAATGGCCCCAGCGGATCGTACGACAATCCCGTCCCCCGATAATACGCCGGTGGCGGCACCGCTGGGTTCCGATACCTCACAACGCCGACCGGATTCGGAATCTCAGGATACCGGTCGGCCGCGTACAGCGGAATCGTCTTCGGTTCGAAGTGAGCCTTCACGCGCACGAACGTCGGGGCCCAATAATTCCATCGCGAATACGCCGAGGGCGAATCGTGATCTGCGAAGCCGATTGGCGCCAAAACGCCCACGACGAACGCAGCCGCAATCCATGGACGCAACATCGCAGCCCTTTCCGGAATGATGAGCGAAGCCTCTTCTTCATCGGCCCCTTTCGCCATCTCGAGCCCCGCGGAAATGGAAGCGCCCCCTCGCAACGCAACCGGACGGATGGAACAATCGTTACAAAACGAACTATTCGCCTCGGCACAGGCGATAACCGACGCGATACGGCCCCCAGTCGTGCGTCATGACGCCGTGCCGCATGGACCCGCGAATGGCTTGCCCCGTGAGATCGACCATGGTCGCTTTGACGACGGCTTCATCGCCATTTTCAACGACGCCCGCATGCACGGCCGCCGTCGCCAGATGCGAATCGGAGGTGTACACATCGGTCCCCCAAACCGGCCCGCCGGTCTTGCCCTGCACGCGAAAGCAAAACGATTTGCCGATCTGCTCGAAACGCAACAGATTGCCCGGGTCGGGCAACACGTCGTTCAGGCGAGCTTTCAACGCTTGCGTCTGCACGAACGTCGCCAGCGCGGCCCCGAGATCGCCCGCGCGGAAGAGGCTCTTTTGCAGCGGTTCGAGTTGATCCATCGAATGCCGCAGCACGGCTCGTTCGCGCTGATCCGCCTTCGCCTCGATGTCGGCGATCTTGAAAGCCGCGTCATTGCGAACCGCGGCGACTTCATCGGCCGCCTGATCGCGCAGCCTGGTCAGATCGCTTTCAATTTTGCCGATGAGCGTTTGGGCCTCCTCAGGCAGTTCCGACAAAAGGCCGAGCAGAATCTTCTGCGCTTCGGGCAACGGTTCCACCGGTTCGCGGAAGTTCGGCCCAGAATCGTCAAAGGGATCGAACATGCGGCTTCTCCAAGGTCGGGTGAAGTTCGCGAGCATTTTAACAAGCGTGCTCCCCTCGTGCAATTGCGGCGCGGTTCGCTAAAATGTGCCGGAAAGCCTCGACGGATGCAGCCCCCATTTCAAAAACCAAGAGGTCCTCCCCGTGACGCCGTACGAATCGCTCATCGCTCTCTACCGCGACAAATGTTTGCTCGAATCCGCCGCGGGCGTGTTGGGGTGGGATGAGCGGACTTACATGCCCCCCAAGGGATCGGCGTTGCGGTCGGATCAGATGGCGCTGCTCGCGAAACTGACGCACGAAAAACTGACCATGCCGCGCATCGGCGAGCTGCTCGGGACTCTCGAAGCGGGGGCGCTCGACGCGGATCAGGCCGTGAACGTCCGCGAGATTCGCCGGGTTTACGACCGGGCGGTGAAGATGCCGGCCCGCCTCGTCGAGGAAATCGCCCGCACCACGACGCGGGCCCAGGGCGTTTGGCAGGAAGCTCGGGCGAAGAACGATTTCCCGGCGTTCGCCCCGTGGCTCGAGAAAATCGTCGCCCTCAAACGCGAGGAAGCTCAGGCCGTCGGTTACAAGAACTCTCCCTACGACGCTTTGCTCGACGAATACGAACCCGGCATGACCGCCAAGGCCGTCACGAAGATCTTCGCCGATGTCCGCGCCGAATTGGCGCCGCTCGTGGCGCAGATCAGCGCCTCGCCGAAGAAGCCGCGGCGCGATTTGCTCACGCGTGCGTTCACGCTCGATCGCCAGCACATCTTCGGCCAGGCGGCGGCGGCGGCGATCGGCTTCGATTTCGCCGCCGGCCGGCTCGACGTGACGACGCATCCCTTTTGCAGCGGCATGGGCCCGGGCGACTGCCGCCTGACCACGCGTTATTCCCTCCATGAATTCAACCAGGGGTGTTTCGGCATCCTGCACGAAGCGGGCCACGGCATCTACGAGCAGGGCCTCGACCCGGCTCACTTCGGGACGCCGCTGGGCCAGGCGTGTTCGCTGGGCATCCACGAATCGCAGTCGCGGCTCTGGGAAAACCAGGTCGGTCGCGGCCGGCCGTTCTGGGAACATTTCTTTCCCCGCGCCCAACAGACCTTTCCCGGCGTCCTCGACGACGTTTCGCTCGAGGACTGGATGTTCGCTCTCAATGCCGTCGAGCGGTCGTTCATCCGCGTCGAGGCCGACGAAGCGACGTACAACTTGCACATCATCCTGCGCTTCGAACTCGAACAGGCCCTGATGACGGGCGACTTGAAGCCGGCCGACGTCAACGGCGCCTGGAACGAAAAGTTCCGCAGCGTCTTCGATCTCACCCCGCCTTCGGACGCTCAAGGGTGTCTGCAAGACATTCACTGGAGCATGGGCGGCCTGGGATATTTCCCGACGTACACGCTCGGCAATCTCTTCGCCGCCCAGTTCATGGCCGCCGCCCGCCGCGACCTTCCCGGCCTCGACGACGACTTCCGCCGCGGCCGCTTCCAACGCCTAAAAACCTGGCTCAACGACAAGATCCACCGCCAGGGCCAACGCCATCGCCCCGCCGACCTCTGCCAGATCATCACCGGCGCCCCCCTGGGCCACAAGGCCTTACTGGACTCGTTGCGAGGCAAATATACGGAATATTACGGTTGAG
>JBAXFO010000091.1:0-10520 GCA_037139885.1 Planctomycetota bacterium | reverse complement strand
CGTCGCGTGTGACCCAAGCCGGCCTCTTGGAGGCCGTAGCAACCGGGGCCAGCGCTCATTTCGGCGGCTCCCAAGAGGCCGGCTTGGGGCACACGCGTTTTGTCGGGCGATTTCGGTGCGGATCGGAATGGCGCATGCCGCGCAACATCCCGCCAAATCCCCAGATTTCGCTGAAGTTTCTCCTGTCGCCCAGTCGAATCAAAGAAATGAACCGTTGCCAAGATGGCAGCCCCTGCGGGTCACGGACATTTAAGGACCATCACCTGATGACGCGGACGCTCGGCTCTGGCCTCCTGTTCGCCGCCATGGCGATCCTTCTGGGAACCGCTCCCGGACAGGACGTGCCCGGAGGCGTGCTCCATACGCGCGCCAAGCAGTTTCGCGTCCCCTTCAATGTCGGGCCCAATTCGCAAAATCTCTCGCAGCTTCAGCTCTACGTCTCGACGGATGCGGGTCGCTCCTGGCAGTCGGCCGCGTCCGCTCCGCCCGAACAGGGCTACTTCCGCTTCAGCAGCGAACGCGAAGGCTCGTTCTGGTTTGCCGTGCAGTCGTTCGACAAAATGAATCGGGCCTTTCCGCCGAACATGGAGGGAGCGACGCCGAATCTCAAAGTCGTCGTCGACACGCAAGCGCCGCAAGTGACAGTGCAGCCGCTCAATTCGAAGACCAGCGAAGTCGGCGTCTCCTGGATGATCCGCGACGAAAACTTCAACGCGAACCAGGCCGACGCCATCCGCCTCGACTATCGCTCGCTCAACGCCGGCGCCACCTGGATTCCGCTCTCCCTCGCCAGCAACGCGACGCAATTCTTCTGGAACCCCAACACCAACGGCCCCGTCGAAGTGCGCGTGCAGGCGCGCGATCAAGCCGGCAACGTCGGCGAAGCGTTCACCCGCGTCAGCCTCGACAACGCCCCCGGCACGAATTTCGCCCCCACGCCCGGCTCAGGCAACCCAGGCTACACCCGCAACTATGATCCCTCGCCCACGAGCATCCTCAACGCCCCCGCTCCCAGCGACATCAAACTCGTCGGCAGCAAACGCATCGCCCTGGGATACGACTTGAAGGACGTCGGCCCTTCGCGCGTCGCCGCCATCGATCTTTGGTACACGCACGATGGCCGTTCGTGGACCAAGTATGGCCAACCCTTCGCCGACGAAGCGGGCAAAAATCTTATCTTCGAAGTCGAACGCGAAGGCCTCTACGGCATCACGCTCAACGCCAAAAGCGGCGTCGGCCTCGGCGAACGCCCCCCGCAATCGGGCGACCGCCCCCAGGTGTGGATCGAAGTCGACCTCACCAAACCCGTGGTGAGCATGCGAAACGTGCTTGTGGGGCAAGGCATCGATAAGGGCAAACTGAAAATCGCCTGGACCGCCAGCGATAAAAATCTGGGCCCGAGTTGCATCAGCCTGAAATACGCCGAAGCCGCCGCCGGCCCGTGGACGGCCATCGCCGAGAAACTTGGGAATGTCGGCGAACATACTTGGACCATGCCCGCCGCGGTTCCCTACCAGTTCTACATCAAAGTGGAAGCCGTCGACCGAGCCGGCAATTTGGGCGAAGACGCCACGCCGCAACCGGTGAAAGTGGACCTCTCCATTCCCCGTGCCGTCCCCCTCAGCGTCGGCCCGGCCAATTAAAAATCGTCGCTTCGACGCCAATCTCGAACTCCCGCTTCAGCGCGGGAACTCACTCGTCGATCATCGTCCTTGCCGCCGAAACTCGCTGCACACGATGCTCGCCGCCATCGCGACGTTGAGCGATTCCGCTTTTCGGGCGCTGGCGTTGAACGTGGGGATACGGAGGGCATGCGCACACGCTTGCGCCGCTGCGGGGCTCAAACCCTGGCTTTCGTTGCCGAACAGGATGACGGCGTCGCTAACCAGTTCGCTTCGGTAAAGGTCTTCGCCGTCGAGCGCGGCGGCATACGCACGTTTACCTAGACCTTGCAGTTGGCGGATGGTCGCCGGCAGATCGTCGCAGTAGTGGATTTGGACGCGGGCGATCGAACCCATCGTCGCCTGGACGACTTTCGGATTGAAGCAATCGGCGCTCGTCGCGCTGGCGAGAAGGGTGTCGATGCCGAACCAGTCGGCAAGACGCATGATCGCGCCCAGGTTGCCGGGGTCTTGAATGTTCTCGAGGCCCAGGACAAGTTTGCCCCGAAGAGAGGCGGCGTCGAACGAGATGTCGGGAATCTTCACCAGGGCGGCGACTTGATTCGGCGTCGTCAAGGCGCTGATGCGGGCGAGGTCCGCCGGGCTGACATCCAACATCGCGATATCGGCCGGTCCTTGCCAATCCCCGCTGCGAAAGAGTTCGACCACTTCAAAGCTCGACGCCAACAATTCGCCGACGATCTTCGGCCCCTCCGCCAGAAACAAGCCCGCGGCCTTGCGATGCTTTTTGATCGCGAGCGATTGGAGGAACGCGATCTTCGCCTTGGTCAACATGCCGTCTCCTGCCCAGGGTACGTCTCTTGTCTCTGCGCCCCACAATGGTATTCTGGGGGCATCCCGCGCCGTTTGCCGCACCCCGCCATTTTGAGGCCTTCATGAATCGCCTGGCTATTTTCTGCCTACTCATTCTTCCCACGTTCGGCATCGCTCAAGACGAAGCCCGCTTGCTGCGTTTCCCGGCGATTCACGATCAGACACTCGTCTTTTCGTATGCGGGCAATCTTTATTCGGTCAATTCCAGCGGCGGTGTCGCCCGGCGGATCACCAGCCATGAGGGATATGAGATGTTCGCTCATTTCTCTCCCGATGGCAAGCAACTCGCCTTCACCGGTCAATACGACGGCAACACGGAAGTCTACGTGATGCCCGCCGAGGGGGGCGTGCCGCGCCGACTGACGTTCACGGCCACGCTCAAACGCGACGAAGTTTCCGACCGCATGGGCCCCAACAACATCGTCATGGGCTGGAAGAACAACGGCGAAATCCTCTTTCGCAGCCGCATGAAAGACTTCAACGATTTCATCGGCCAACTCTACACGGTCAATGTCAAAGGGGGCCTGCCGGCGCAGGTGCCGGTGCCGCGCGGCGGCTTCTCGTCATTCTCCCCCGACGGCAAAAAGCTGGCCTACAACCGCATCTTCCGCGAATTCCGCACCTGGAAACGTTACCGCGGCGGCATGGCCGACGACATCTGGATCTACGATCTCGAAACCAAAAAGACCGAAGCCATCGCCCCCGACGCCGCCTGCGACACCTTCCCGATGTGGTCGGGCGACAAGATCTACTTCCTTTCCGACCGCGACGACGCCAAGCGGTTCAACCTTTACGCCTACGACGTGCCGACGAAAACGACCAAGCAGCTCACCGCCTTCAAAGATTTCGACATCAAGTATCCCTCGCTCGGCGACAAGGCGATCGTCTTCGAAGTCGGCGGCTTCATCCACCGCTTCGATCTCGCGACCGAAAAAGCCACGCAGGTGAATATTCGTATTCTTGAGGATCGCTCCGCCTCCCGGCCCACGCTCACCGATGTCAGCAAATTGATCCAGGCGTTCGAGATCTCCCCCGACGGCAAACGCGCCCTCTTCGACGCCCGCGGCGACCTCTTCACCGTGCCCGCGAAAGAAGGCCCCACGCGCAATTTGACCGCGACCAGCGGCTCGCATGAACGCAATCCGAAGTGGTCCCCCGATGGCCGTTCGATCGCGTATGTGTCCGATGCTTCGGGCGAAGACGAGATCTACGTCCTCCCCGCCGACGGCCAGGGCACGGCCCAGCAAATCACCAACACGGGCGCCCCTTACAAGTACGCCCTCCACTGGTCGCCCGACAGCAAAAAGCTGATCTGGGCGGACAAGAAGATGCGGCTCTTCGTCACCGACGTCGCCGGCAAGCAATCGAAGCAAATCGCTCAGGGCAAGGTCTGGGAGATCAAGGATTACGCCTGGTCGCCCGACAGCAAATGGGTCGCGTTCGCCAAGGCGGAAGAGACCGGCATGCCCCGGGTTTATCTCTATTCGCTCGAACAGGAGAAGGCGTTCCCCGTCACCGACGGCTGGTTCGATGCGAGCCACCCCGTCTTCAGCGGCGACGGCAAGTATCTGTTCTTCGTCAGCGAGCGCGATTTCAACCCGCTTTACAGCGAGACCGAATGGAACCACGCCTACGTCGACATGCAGAAGCCCTATTTCGTCACGTTGGCGAAGGATACGCCGTCTCCCTTCGCCCCGAAAAGCGACGAGGTCGCCGTCGCGAAAGACAAGGAACCCGCCACGCCCATGCCCGACGGTAAAGAGTTGAAGAAAAAGGACGCAGCCGCGCTGAAGGTCGACCCCAACGGCATCATCGACCGCGTCCTCTCGCTGCCCGTCCCGGCCGGGCAATATTCGGGGCTCTCTTCCGTGGGGAATAGCCTGTATTATTTCCGCTCGTCTCGCAAAGGGGGCGGAGCGGGCTTTTATGTATACGATCTCGGCGCCAAGAAGGAGACCAGTCTCGGCAATGTCGCCGGCTATGAAATCTCCGCCAATGGCCAAAAGATGATTGTCCTCAAGGACGGAGCGTACAGCATCATCGATCTCCCCAAGGCGACCATCGCCCCGACCGACAAACTCGACCTCTCGGGATTGCAGGTGCAGCTCGATCGCTCGAAGGAATGGAAGCAGATCTTTCACGAATCGTGGCGGCAGATGCGTGATTACTTCTACGACCCCGCCATGCACGGCAACGACTGGAAAGCCATTCGCGATCGCTACGAAGTTCTCCTGCCCCATGTCAATCACCGGGCCGATCTCAGCTACATCATCGGCGAGATGATTTCGGAACTGAACGCGAGCCATGCGTATGTCGGCGGCGGCGATCTGCCCAAAGTGGCCAAGGTGCCGATGGGCCTGCTCGGGGCCGATCTCAAGCAAGACGAAAAGACGAAGTATTATCAGATCGCAAAGATCTTGAAAGGCGCCCCCTGGGACAAGTCGCTGGTCTCGCCGCTCGTGGAGATCGGAGTCGATGTCGATGAAGGGGATTACATCATCGCCATCGATGGCCGGCCGACGAACGAAATGACGAACATTTACGAGGCCCTGGTGAACACCGTCGGCAAACAGGTTCGCCTGAAGGTGAACAAGGAGCCGGCCGAGAAGGGAAACCGGGAGATCGTCGTCGTCCCCATCGGCGACGAACATCCGCTGCTCTATTACAACTGGGTGCAGAACAACATCAAGAAGGTCGACGAGGCGACCAAGGGACAAGCGGGGTACATCCATATTCCCGATATGTCGCCCGAGGGGCTCAATCAATTCGCGAAGCACTATTATCCGCAACTTCGCAAGAAGGCCCTCATCATCGACGTTCGCGGCAACGGCGGCGGCAATGTTTCACCGCAGATCATCGAACGCTTGCGGCGCGAACTGGCGATGGTGTCGCAATCGCGCGATACGGTCCCGTATCCGAATCCGCGCGAGATTCACGTGGGCCCGCGCGTCTGTTTGATGAACGAGTTTTCCGCTTCCGACGGCGATCTCTTCCCGTATCGCTTCCGCCTGCACAAGCTCGGCAAGCTCGTCGGCAAACGGAGTTGGGGCGGCGTCATCGGCATCCGCGGTTCGTTGCCGTTCGTCGATGGCGGGGCGCTCAATAAGCCGGAGTTCGCGTCGTACGATGTCGACGGCAAGAAGTGGATCATCGAGGGCCACGGCGTCGATCCGGACATCGTCGTCGACAACGACCCGGCGCGCGAATTCGCCGGGCAAGACGATCAACTCACGCGCGGCATCGAATTGATCTTGGAAGAGCTGCGGCAAGCGGACCGCACGCTGCCCATGCCGCCGCCGTTTCCGAAACGATGATTTCGTTAGCGGCTCGTGCGTTAGCAGAGCGCTGTCCGGACGCCTTCTCGACAATGGCGTACCGGCAACGCTCTGCTGACGCTCAATTCCAACTCCGGCGGAGCGGGCGGCAGCATTTTGATCATCAAATGCTGATAGGAATCGCGGGATCTCTCACTTCAGCGAGGAGTTCCCTGAGCCGATCGATTTCTTCAAGCGCTTGAGCGAGATCTGTCGGTTTTGACATCGGCTTCATAGAGACCTCATCGGTCAACGCTCAAAGGCAACCGTTCAAGGATTTCTTGTTTGGAAGATGGCGGCTCTTGCAGCATCATAAACTTCCCCTGCCGACCGAGCAAGCCGTCGTTCCGAAAATCGCCGCTGCCGAACAGAACCATCGCCAGACGTGTCGCGAATGGGTATTTTAATCCTCTCGCGTCCGTGCGAGCAAGGAGCGTGTTCATGCCGGCGTATCAACCGAAAGTCGTCGAACCGAAATGGCAGAAGGTTTGGGAGACGAGCAAGACGTTCAAAACCACCGACGACCCGACGAAACCGAAATACTACATCCTCGATATGTTCCCTTATCCCTCGGGATCGGGGCTCCACGTCGGCCATCCGGAGGGGTACACGGCCACCGATATCCTCGCGCGCTATAAACGCAATCGCGGTTTCAATGTGCTGCATCCCATGGGGTGGGATGCGTTCGGGTTGCCGGCCGAGCAGTATGCGATCAAAGAGGGCAAGCCGCCGCACGAGTTCACGCAGAAGAACATCGATACGTTTCGCCGGCAGATCAAGTCGCTCGGCTTCAGCTACGATTGGGATCGCGAAGTCGACACCACCGACCCCAATTACTTCAAATGGACGCAGTGGATCTTCGTGCAGATCTACGACACATGGTACGACGCGGCCGCGCAGAAGGGCCGCCCCATCGCGGAGCTGCCGATTCCCGACGATGTGCGTGCCCAGGGAGAGCCGGCCATCGCGGCGTATCGCGACAGCAAACGGCTCGCGTATCAAGCGGAGGTGCCGGTCAATTGGTGCTCGGCCCTGGGGACGGTGCTCGCGAATGAAGAAGTCGTCGACGGCACATCGGAACGCGGCGGGCATCCGGTCGTACGCATGCCGCTCAAACAGTGGCTGTTGAGAATTACCGATTATGCCGAGCGCTTGATCGATGATCTCTCGCTCGTCGATTGGCCCGACGCGATCAAGAAGATGCAGCGCGACTGGATCGGCCGCAGCGAAGGGGCCGAGGTCGATTTCGAAGTGGCGGGCCATGGCGTGAAGCTGCGCGTCTTCACGACGCGCCCCGACACGCTCTTCGGCGCGACGTACATGGTGCTCAGCCCCGAGCATCCGCTCGTCGACGTCATCACGACCCCGGCCGAGCGAGCCGCGGTCGAGCAATACAAGCTGGCCGCGGGCTTCAAGAGCGATCTGGAGCGGACGGAGCTGGCGAAGACAAAGACCGGCGTGAACACGGGAGCGTTTGCGATCAATCCGGCGAACAACGAACGCATCCAGATCTGGATCGCGGATTACGTGCTCATCAGTTACGGCACCGGCGCGATCATGGCTGTGCCCGCGCACGACGAACGCGACTTCGCGTTCGCTCAGGCGTATCGGCTGCCGATTCGCCCGGTGGTGTTGCCGTCGCGGGCCTGGCTCAAGGATTCGATGGCGTTTCGCATTCTGGTGAAGCTGGTGACGCAAGGTTCGATGGAAACCCCTTCGCCCGACGCGACCACGCTCTCGCAGGTCGAAGCGAGCATCTTGAATCAAACGCTCTCCTACCGCAAGCGCTTCGGCGGCGATCAGCTCGGCATGGTCGAGCAGCTTTATCGCGATCGCGTCGATCTGTTCGATTGCTTCGCGGACGAAGGCCTGGCCATCAATTCGGGGGCCTTCGACGGCACGGCCACCGCCGAGTTCAAGGCGAAGATCATCGCCCAGCTCGAACGCGACAAGAAGGGATGCCGGAAGATCAACTACAAGCTGCGCGACTGGCTCTTCAGCCGGCAGCGCTATTGGGGCGAGCCGTTTCCGATCCTTCACGAGCTCGACGCCAGCGGCCAACCGACGGGGCGCAAGCGTACGGTTTCCGTGGATCAGCTTCCGCTCCGCCTCCCCGCGATGGACGATTACCAACCCAGCGGCCGCCCCGAGCCGCCGCTGGCGAAGGCGAAGAGTTGGGTCGAGGTGAGCGAGGGGGGCAAGAGTTACCTTCGCGAGACGAACACGATGCCGCAATGGGCGGGGTCGTGCTGGTATTACCTACGCTACATCGACGCCCGCAACGAGGCCGCGTTCGCAGATCCGACGAAGCTGAAGACCTGGCTCCCCGTCGATCTTTACGTCGGCGGAGCCGAGCATGCGGTGCTGCATCTCTTGTATTCGCGGTTCTGGCACAAGGTGTTGTTCGATCGGGGCTACGTGCCGTGCCGGGAGCCGTTTCAGCGGCTGGTGAATCAGGGCATGATTTTGGGCGACACCGACTATCACACGTCGAAGGCGTCGTTCGAGGCGAATCAGGAAATCATCAAGTCATTGGACCTCGTTGTCCGTCCCATCAAGGACGGCGACGACGAGATTTTCATCTTCCGAAACCGCACCGCGGACGAATCCGAGTTTGCGCCGTTGACGGAAGAGCAGATCACCAAGGAACAAGGCAAGACGTTCCTCAAAGGCACAAAAATCGAACTGACGGGGCGAGCGGACAAGATGTCCAAAGCTCGCGGCAATGTCGTTAACCCGGACAAGGTCGTCGCGTTATTCGGCGCCGACAGTCTGCGTCTCTACGAAATGTTCATGGGCCCGCTCGAAGCGACCAAGCCCTGGAGCATGCGTGGCGTCGAAGGCGTGTATCGTTTCCTCAATCGCGTGTGGCGCTTGGCGATCGACGAACGGGCCGAGACGATGCAGCTCAGCGAGACCGTCAAAGACCTCGAACCCGACGCCGAGACAAAACGCCGGCTGCATCAGACGATCAAGAAGGTGACGGACGACCTCGAGAACATGTCGTTCAACACCGCCATCTCCGCGATGATGGAGTTGACCAATTATCTGACGCCGCTCACGGTGCGGCCGCGGTCGACGCTGTTGACGTTCATGCAGCTCCTGGCCCCCTTCGCGCCGCATCTGGCCGAGGAACTTTGGCAGCTGCTCGGCGGCTCCGGGTCGTTGGCCTACGAGCCGTGGCCGACGTACGACAGCTCCCTTTTGAAGAGCGATACGGTCGAGGTGCCGATTCAGATGAACGGCAAGATTCGCGGCAAGGTGACGGTGGCGTCGGGCCTCGACAAGGCGGCGTTGGAAGCGGTCGTTTTGGCCGACGACAAGGTGAAGGCGCTTCTGGGCGGAAAGTCGGTTAAGAAGGTGATCGCGGTGCCGGGAAAGATGGTGAATATCGTCGTCGAGTAAGGGGCGGGGCGAGCTCCAGCTTGCCCACAGCCAAAAGTCGCCGCCTCACGCAAACTTTACGCGTATCGTCGAAAGCAATGTCGGCTTCGCCCGCGGAAGCCACCCATGAGATTTTCCATGAATCCTGCCTTTGTCATGCTCGCGCTCAAAATCGCCGTTATCGCCGTCACGTTGCTCTTGATCGCGTCTCTCACCGCTCTGGCGCGGGGCAATATTTGGCTGCACGGACGCATCAACTATGCGTTCTTCGCGCTGACGCTCACGGCTCTCATCGGTCTGGAAGTGATCGTGCGGATGTTGGCGCCGGCTCTCATGTCCGATTATCTCGAAAGCCAAGGAGCGACGGGGATGCTTCGCACCCATCTGATGTTTTCGATGCCCGCCGCGGCGCTGTTGTTCTTCATGCTCTTCACCGGGCTCAAACGTTATCGCCTCGTGCACATCTCGCTGGGTATTGTGTTTCTCGTACTCTGGGTGGGAACGTTCGTGACGGGCGTGATCTATTTGCCCCATCAATGACCGACTTTGAGCAACGATACCGCGATATTGCCCCCGAAGCAGACATCGATGTCGCACCCGGGGCGCCGCGGCCGTAAGTGATAATTGCCGTCGTAGTGATATTCCCCTTCGTGCTCGCGGAAGCTCACCGGCAACGGTTCCGGATCCAGCGGGCACACCACAATGCCCGGTTCGGGCTCGTCCGCTCGCAAGTGCGGCAGATTCACATTCCAAAACATGCCCGCTTCCAAAGGCCGCGGCGACAAATCGACGAGCACGCGGCGCATCCATTCGATCGCTCGCGGCCAATCGATCTCCATGCCGCGTTTTCGATAATGCGAGATGGCGATGCCCCGTTTGCCATGCAGAGCGCCTTCGCGGACCGCGGCCACCGTTCCCGAGTGGTACACATCCGCTCCGAGGTTGCCGCCGTGGTTCATACCGCTGAGGATCCAGTCAAACGCGGGCGCCAGCTTCGTCATGCCGATGCGAACGCAGTCCGCCGGCGTCCCCTCGACCGCCCACCGCTGATCGCCGCGATGTTCGATGCGCAGCGGCTTGTCCGTGGTGACGCGATGGGCGCAGACCGACCAGTTTGTGGTGGGGGCGACCCAGGCGACCGTTCCGAGATGGGCCGCCGCCGCTCCGAGCGCGGCCAGACCGGGGGCGTCGTAACCGTCGTCGTTGGTGAGCAGGAAGAGCATGAGGAAGACATCCCGTTTCGCGAAGCGAGGCTGCGACGGAAATTGTATTGCGAGCGGTGGGGCTTGCCCCCACCGATGATTCCCTCGGTGAATATAAGACGGTG
>JBAXFO010000090.1:0-10549 GCA_037139885.1 Planctomycetota bacterium | reverse complement strand
GCCGTCAACCCTCGCTAACGCGTCGGGCTACCTGCAACGATAGCGCCCGAAAATTAAGTCGGGACGACGCAGTAGGTGTTTCTTGAAGAAACGATCGAGAGGTTATTGACAGCTCTTCCTCAGTGTGATGTGAAAAAGGCGCGCACGCGTTTTCGGCAGCTCTATGTCGCGGAACTCAGTCTCGTCGAAGCCCGGAGCGTTGAAGCGGCGATGCGCGAATTGGCTCAAGCGGTCGATCCGCAACTCATCCCTCTCACCAAAGAACAACGGGCGGCTTACGATCTCGCTCACGCGCTGCGCAACTCGTTGGCGCGATCATGGGGCTTGGAAGAAACCATCATCGATAACCCCAATCCCTGACTGCCTCGCCTAGTGCGTCAACCAGACGAAATTTTCGGTTGAGGCGAGCCGCCGGGCTTGTCCCGGCGGGATAAACCGGATAAACCCGCCGGCTCACGCCGAAGATTTAGCCTGGACGAGGCACCAAATGACCGTGCGCGATTTCGCTGGAAGCCCGACGCGTGAGCGAGGGTGGCGCGGTCGAGATCTTCGTCGTGCGTCAGGGCCATCCCCGTTCACCCTCGCTCACGCGTCGGGCTACCTCAGCCGAATCGAGCTCACTTATTTAGCGGCCGCCAAACCCGAAGCGAGATTTCGGTTCTTGAAACGGCGCCTTCGCCGATCGGACATAGGCCTTCACCGAATGTCCGCGTCCTGCTTCGAAGCGATGAACGACGTTCACGACTTCGAAAAAGCGATCCCCCAACTCGATCAGTTCGCCGCTTCGTGGCACCACGATCAACTCGATCAGTTCACTCGAACCGGGCATGCCGTTGTCGTTCAGTTGGATGATTTCGGCGTTCATGGAGTCTCCGGTCAACGGGCGACATACTTGGAAGCAGCATCGGCCGTCCGGTCAACTCGCGATCGGCACGTCGTCGAGCCGCTCGAGTTTCACGGGGGCGATCATGTCGATATAGTCGGCAGAAGCTCCCGTGAACATTCCCGAAATCGGCATGACGCCGCGCGTGACGCCGACGACGATATGCTTGAGCGATGCGGCTTCGCCCAGCGTGGGGTCGAAGCCGCGCCAACCGAGCACGGGGAGATAAACTTCCGCCCAGGCGTGCATGGCGGCGCGGCAATCCAAATAGCCGCTGGCGCTTCCAGGGAAATCCCCTTGCGTGTCAAATGCTTTCGAGCCAGGGGGGTGAACTTCTGGTCGGGAGCGAGTTGGCAGTCGACCTTCATCGCCGTGCCCTGGACGCTTCCGAAGATGCTCGCCACCGCGGCGTCGGAGGCGTCCCGCCCGCCGCCGATGCGCACCAAACCGTTCAGCGGCGTGAGTCGGGTGGCGTCGAAAATCAGCCAGCGCCCGCCGATGTAACTTTCGAAGCACGCGTGAAAATCGGGGGGCTCGAGTTGAAACGCATATCCAGAAAAATACCGTGACGGAATATTGAGCGCCCGGCACAGGGCGATCCCCAGATGGGCGAAATCGCGGCAGACGCCCGTGCGCTGCGTCGCTGTATCATACGCGGATGTCTCTGAGTCGGTGCTGCCGCGAACGTATTCGACATTGTCATGGATCCAATCGACGGTCGCGATCACCTTGTCGGTCGCCGTAGGCGCATGTTACGCTGCGTCCGCGATCGGTCAACGCGTAATGCGAGCGAAGAGGGCCACGGTATTGGGTTGCGCAGAGGTGCGCTGCTGATGTCCCGCACATCGAGCTCGCTCAAGGCGAAAGCGCTCGCCCGTCCCCCTGGTCCCCCCATTGTGTTGAAAATCGGTCCGTGATCGCCCATGGCATGACTCTTGCAGTAGCCGAATCGCCCGCACCATCGCGAAAATCGAATTTATCATCAAACCGATCAAGGTTCGTTATGACTTGCAATCCCCTCCATCGTGAAGGCAAAAATCCCCCCGGCGTCGCTGGGAGCGGCGAACTCCTGAGCGGACCCGGGGATAGTCATTCTTCGAGCCGACCCCCTCCTGCGACGACGAAAAGCAACCAATCACTCCCCCCTCGCCGCGAAGAAGATCGTTGACAACACCCATGGCGTCGAGTCAACTCGAACCATGCAACACCTTTACCGTATCAGCGCCGTTTTATTGACACTCCTTTTGACCCCCACGGCCTACGCCGGGCCGAAGCCCAACATCGTCTTCATCATGGCCGATGATTTGGGCGCTAACGATCTCGCCTGTTATGGCCGCAAGGACCACAACACGCCGAACCTCGATAAACTCGCCAAGCGCGGCATTCGCTTCACGCAGGCGTATGCGGCTCAGTCCGTCTGTTCGCCGACGCGTGCCGCCATTATGACGGGTCAATCGCCAGCCCGTTTGCATCTGACGACATTTCTTCCCGGCCGCCCCAATGCCGTTTCTCAGTTGTTGCTGCATCCCGAGATCAATCAGAACCTTCCTGACGGCGCCCTGACGCTTCCCCAGCGACTCCGCCAGGCCGGCTACATTTCCGCGTGCATCGGCAAATGGCATCTCGGCGGCAAAGGTCAAGCGCCGACCGATCGCGGCTTCGATCAATATCATCCCGGCCAGGCGCTGACGACACCCTCCGCGACCGAAGGAGGCAAAGGCGAATACGATTTGACCCGAGAAGCCGAGAAATTCATCGACGACAACAAGGCCCGTCCCTTTTTCCTCTATCTGTGTCACAACAATCCGCATATCGCCCTGGCCGCCAAGAAGGAACTCATCGAGAAAAACAAGAACGCCTTCAACCCCACCTACGCCGCCATGATCGAAACGCTCGACGACTGCGTGGGTCGCGTCGTCGCGAAGTTGGACGCATTGGGAATCGCCGACAACACGATCGTGATCTTCACGTCCGACAACGGCGGCGTCAATATTCTCGAAGGAGGCCAGACGCCGACGTTCAACCTCCCGTTGCGGGCGGGTAAGGGTTTTCTCTACGAAGGCGGCTTGCGGATTCCGCTTCTCGTCGCCTGGCCGGGGAAAATCCCCGAAGGCCGAACCGACGCGACGCCGGTCATCAGCACGGACTGGACGCCGACGCTCCTCGCCCTGGCGGACGCGAAGGCGAAGGAGTCGTTCGATGGCGTCAATCTCGCCGATCTCCTCCTCCAGCGAAAAGCCCTGTCGCCGCGCCCGCTGTATTGGCATCAACCCCATTACATGAACCAGGGAAGCCGACCGATGGGGGCGATCCGCGAGGGAGCGTGGAAGTTGATCGAGCATTATGAAGACGGCGCCTGCGAGCTTTATAACCTCGACGACGACATGAGCGAGTCGGTCGATCTGGCGGCCAAACAGCCCGCACGCGTCGCCGATCTCCGCGGCAAACTCGAAGCCTGGCGGCGCGACATCGGCGCCCAAACGAACCGACCCAATCCGAATTTCCATGGCGCCCTCGCCAAGGACATTTACCAGGACGTCGACATTTCCCGCATGCCTGCCGTCGCCACCGCGCTCCTCGCCGGGCAGCGCCTCGAAGCCTGGCGGGCGAAAGCGAACGCGGTCGTGGCGCCGAAGAAGGCGTCCCCTGCCGGCGCCGGAGCGATCGTTCTCGCCGCCAAGGACGCCAAGGTTCACGGCAGCAAACTCCGCTTTGAACCGCAACCGCAGAAAGACACCCTCGGCTTCTGGGTGAATCGAGACGATTGGGCCGAATGGACGTTCACTCCGCCGCACGCCGGTTCGTTCGACGTGCAAATCTTGCAAGGCGCTGGCAAAGGCAGCGGCGGCGCCGAGATCGAAATCGCCGTCGCCGGGCAAACGCTCACCACGAAGATCGAGGAGACCGGCCATTTCCAACGCTTCGTGCCACGCAACATCGGTCGAGTTACGCTCGAAGCCGAGCGGCCGGTGACGTTGTCGCTGCGGGCGAAGACCAAGCCAGGCGTGGCGGTGATGGATTTGCGTCAGATCGTCTTGCGAGCGACTCCGTAGGGTGGGTTGAGCGGAGCGAAGCCCACCGAAAGGCGCAAACGCTGGCCCCAATTCGGACCAATTGACAGTGGATTCGGTCTTTGAACCGCTTGGTGGGCTTCGCTCCGCTCAACCCACCCTACGGACTCACCCCTGCGAACACAATCACGGCGTCGCCAGCAAATAGGCGATCAAATCCGCCATCTGCTCGACCGAAATCTGCATTTCGAACCCCTCGGGCATAAACGACACCCCGGCGCTGCGGAGCGATTCGAGATCCGTGCGCGGGATGGTTTCGCGAGAGCCATCCAGGCGACGGATGGTGAGGCCCGTGGCGCCGCTTCTCGTCGAGCGATTTTCGCAAGGCTTCGCAAAGCGGCAGACGAACCGTACAACATCGAGGCGCCCGGACGACGGGTGTGTCCGCGAAAGGAAGAGCGAATGGCAGTTCAATCACGCCCCAAAGTCTTGATCGTCGGCGGCGGGTTCGCGGGGTTGGCGGCCGCGAAGGCTCTCGCCAAAGCTCCGGTGGATGTGATCCTTCTCGATCGCCGGAATCACCATATCTTCCAACCGCTGCTTTACCAGGTCGCCACGGCGTCGCTGTCGCCGGCCGACATTTGCGCTCCCATCCGCACGATTCTGCGTGGTCAGGAAAACTGCCAAGTCGCCCTTGTCGAGGTGACGGGCGTCGATGTGCAGCGCCGCCGCTTACGGCTCGAAGGCGGACACATTCCCTACGACTATCTCATCCTCGCCGCCGGCGCCACGCACGCCTATTTCGGCCACGACGAATGGGCCGCCATCGCTCCCGGCCTCAAGAGCATCGAAGACGCCACGGAGTTGCGCCGCCGCATTTTGTTGGCCTTCGAATCTGCGGAATACGAGGGGAGCCCGGAGACGCGCCGGGCCGCGTTGACGTTCGGCATCGTCGGCGCCGGTCCGACCGGAGTCGAGCTTGCCGGAGCGATCAAAGAAATCGCGGGCAAAACGATCCCGGCCGATTACAAACACATCGACACGCGGACCACACGCGTCATCCTCTTTCAGGGCGCCGACCGCGTCTTGCCCGAATTTCCGCCCACGCTCAGCGCCCGGGCTCAACGAGACCTGGAGCGGATGGGCGTCGAAGTGCGGCTCAACTCGATCGTGACGAACGTGACCCGCCTGGGCGTGAACGTCGGCGCGGAATTCATTCCCGTGCACAACGTCTTTTGGGCTGCGGGGGTCCGGGCCAGTCCGCTCGGCCAATCTCTGGGAGCGCCGCTCGACCGTGTGGGACGCGTCGTCGTCGGTCCCGATCTCACGATTCCGGATCATCCCGAAGTCTTCGTTCTCGGCGACATGGCGGCGGCGAAATCGGCCGATACGGGCAAACCCGTGCCCGGCGTCGCCCAGGGCGGACTGCAAATGGGCGTTTATGCCGGGCGCATCGTGGCGAGCGAAACCGCCGGCAAATCCACCCCGGCCAACCGTGCCGCGTTCGTCTATTGGGATAAGGGCTCCATGGCCGTCATCGGTAAGGCGAAGGCCGTCGCCCAGATCGGTTCGTGGCGTCTGGGCGGTTTTCTTGCCTGGCTGATGTGGGGCGGCGTCCACATCCTCTTCCTCATCGGCTTCCGCAATCGCCTGCAAGTTCTTCTGAGTTGGTTCTGGAGTTGGCTGCTGAACGCCCGCGACGCCCGGCTCATCACGGGCCAGGCTCGCCTCGATATTCACATCGCCCGCCCGCAAGAATTCGTGCCTGACGCCGCCCCCGCTGCGGACGCGGACGTGGACAAATCGCCGTGACGCGTCATTTCTTCGCCGGCGCTTTGGTCAAGAATTCGAACACATCGAGAATCGCCTGCGGTTCGAGGCGGTAGGGCGTGCCTTTGCCTTCGTAGAAGCCGTACCGCTCGATGAGGTGCGGCACGAGCAGCGAATACGCGATTTTCTTGCCATTATCTTCGTTCGTGATCGTGACGGCGATGTTCGTCTTGGCGCCATCGTCGAACGGCGAATCGACGTGGGCGCGGAATTTGACAGCGGTCGCCCGGAGGCGTTGGCCGTGGTAGAGAAAGTCGTAAGGCTTTTCGAGGCCGTGTTTCGCGGCCACGGCGCCGACGATGGCCAGGGGCCGGGCCAGGTCTTGATGGGTGAGCTTTTTCATTTCGACGACGAAGCGGTTGTCCATCGTCAAGATTTCGAGCAAGCTTTCGTCTTTGCCCATGAAGCCGAGGCGCGAAAGAGCGCCGGGGCGCATGTCCTTTTCGAGATCTTTGATCGAGCGGCCCGCAAGCGAGGGAAGCTTGGCGATCAGAGACGTATCGTTCTTGCCGCCGATGAGGAAGCCGGTTTTTTCGTCCTTTTCCGGCGCCAAAAACTCGACGCCCAAAGTCTTCGGAGCGACGCTCGAGAAGTCCTGCGGCGCTTCGGGAGACGGGGCTCCGGCCGCGATGAGAAACACGACCAACGGAAGGTAGAGGCGTGAACGCATGGCGGAGAACCTCGAACGTTGAACGATACAGGCCAGCCGAAACGCAGCCGCGGGCGTGAAGCGATGGGTTCCCCACGTCCGCGCTCCGCTGCCGCAGCGCGACTTATGCGTCGTCCAGACCGAATTTTCGGGCGCTATCGTTGCTGGTAGCCCGACGCGTCAGCGAGGGTTGACGGTATCCCTCGCTGACGCGTCGGGCTTCCAGGGATGGCTTGGACGACGCACGAGCCAATAGGGATTTGCTTAGCCCTTGGCCTTGGACGCACGTTCCGGGCGGAGCGAGCGGACGACGATGCCGGCTTGCCACATTTCGCTGTCGGCGATCGTCTTGAGCTCCTTCTCAAGGCCCGCGCGGTAATCCTTGCGGCTATTCGCTTCGAGGGTGCGGCGGGTTTCTTCGCCTTGCGCGACGCTGTTGTAAAGCTGCTCGAACACCGGCTTCGAGCAATCGCGGAACTTGCTGTACCAGTCGAGAGCGCCGCGCTGGGCGGTCGTCGAGCAGTTGGCGTACATCCAATCCATGCCGTTCTCGGCGATCAACGGATAAAGCGATTGGGTCGCTTCTTCGACGGTTTCGTTGAAGGCTTCCGAGGGGGAATGGCCGTGCTCGCGGAGCACTTCGTACTGGGCGAGCCACAGGCCGTAGATGGCGCCCATGAGCACGCCGCGTTCGCCGGTGAGATCGCTGAAGACTTCCTTCTGGAAAGTCGTCTCGAACAGATAGCCCGAGCCGATGGCGACGCCCAGAGCGAGGGCGCGGTCCTGGGCTTTGCCGGTGGCGTCCTGGAAGATCGCGAACGACGAATTGATGCCGCGGCCTTCGAGGAAGAGGCGGCGCACGGTCGTGCCCGAACCCTTGGGCGCGACGAGGATGACGTCGATATCCGGCGGCGGAATGACGTGCGTTTGGTCCTTGTAGACGATCGAGAAGCCGTGCGAGAAGTAGAGGGCCTTGCCCTTGGTGAGCTTCGGCTTCAGCGTCGGCCAGTAGTCTTTTTGGCCCGCGTCGGAGAGGAGGTACTGGATCACGGTCCCCTTCTCGGCGGCTTCTTCCATCGAGAGGAGCGTCTTGCCGGGAACCCAGCCGTCTTGCAGGGCGAGATCCCACGAGCGGCCTTCGGTGCCGCGGACGCCGACGATGACATTGAGGCCATTATCCTTCATGTTGAGCGATTGCCCACGGCCCTGGACGCCGTAGCCGAGAACCGCGACGGTCTCGTTGCCGAGGATGGCCTTGATTTTCTCTTGCGGGTAATCGGCCCGCTCCACGACCGTTTCCTCGATGTTGCCGATCTTGATCTTGCGCATGTTGACCTCAGTGGGAAGAGACTATTGGACTGGAAATTCTAAGGAAAATGCGAGTTGCGACAAGATAGCCGCCGCTCGGCCGGGCCGGGGGCGGCGGAGCATGCCGATTATGCGAGCGGCGTCGACGCACACCCGTTCACTTTGCCTGAGTTCCATTAAGTTCCCCCCGGCCGGCGCCCGAAATTCTAAACATGGATCCAATCAACCTCGCCCTCTCTCCGGACACCATCGGCAACGACGATGAATATCATCGCCGCCCCGATGTCGATCAAATCGACCTCGCCATCGCTCCGCAGGTTCGCGGCGTGACGGCGATGGATCAATGGTCGGGTTTCACGGTCCGCGAAGTGCCGCTGCTCAATCGCGCTCCCTGGGTGCGCGGGCTTGGCAAATGGTCGGTCGATGTCGCCTCCGTCGGCTGGCGGTTTCCGGCTCCGGGCGAAACGATGGATCATCCCCCCGTCGCACGTAAGCCGGCGAAAGAACGATCGGACGAGGCCGCGGCGCCCCCCGAAGAGATCCGAGGCAAAACGCGGCTGCGACCGCCGAACGATTTGGTCATGCTCAAGGACCGCCTGCTCTATCTCTTGCAGCCGCCGCTGGAAGATCTGTTCGCCGGCAAACAAGTGCATCTGCCCTTTCAGCCCTACCCGTATCAAGTGAAGGGGGTCGCGTTTCTGATGCCGCGGGTTTCGGCTTTGCTCGCCGACGAAATGGGCCTCGGGAAAACCGCCCAGGTCATTATCGCGTTGCGATTGCTGCTGCATGCAGGCATCATTCGCCGGGCTCTGGTCGTTTGCCCGAAGCCGCTCGTCGTCAACTGGACGCGCGAGCTGCGCATGTGGGCGGAAGACGTTCCCTTTGAGGCCATCGGCGGCGACACCCGCGCACGCCAAGCTCAGTGGTATGGCTCCAAGACGCCTGTGAAACTCGTGAACTATGAGCTGATCACGCGCGACCAGGAATTCGTGAACGATCCGAAAGTTCATTTCGACGTCGTCGTTCTCGACGAAGCGCAGCGCATCAAGAATCGCGAATCGAAGACGGCCCAGGTCGTGCGTGCGATCTCGCGCGATCGCAGTTGGGCGATGACCGGCACGCCGATCGAAAACCGGGTGGAAGATCTGGTCAACATCTTCGCGTTCGTCGACCCCGAACGCATCCCGCCCGACACGCCCACCAAACTTCTCCCCGAGTTGACCCGCGACAGCATCTTGCGGCGCGTGAAGGAGGAGGTCGCCACCGACATGCCGCCCAAGGTCATTCGCGACGCCTTCGTCGAACTCACGGCCGCCCAGCGCGAGACCTACGATCGAGCCGAACGCGACGGCGTCATTCAGCTCAACAGCCACGGCGACACGCTCACGGTCCAGCATGTTTTCGAACTCGTGATGCGGCTCAAGCAGATTTGCAATTTCGATCCTCTCACGGGCGAAAGCGCCAAGCTGGATATGTTGCTGTGCGACATGGAGGAGGTGGCCGCCAACAAGCGCAAGGCGATCATTTTCTCGCAATGGGTGCAGCCGCTGGAACGCATCGCCGAGCAACTGGCGCCATACGATCCGCTCCTTTATCACGGCAAAGTCGCCCATCGCGATCGCCAGCCGATTCTCGATCAGTTCAAGAGCGATCCATCCAAACACGTTCTCCTCATGAGCTATGGCACCGGCAGCGTCGGCTTGAATCTGCAATTCACGAACTACGTGTTTTTATTCGATCGCTGGTGGAATCCCGCCATCGAAGACCAGGCGATTAACCGGGCCCATCGCCTCGGGCAGAAAGAGACGGTCTTCGTGAGCCGCTTCGTGAGCCAAAACACGATCGAAGAACGCATCGCGGAAGTGCTCGACAAGAAGCGGCAACTCTTTCAAGAAATGATCTGCCAGAACGGCCCGCCCCCTTCGCTGGGCATGACGGAAGACGATATCTTCGGGCTCTTCAACGTCGCCAATCGACCCAAACGAGGCGCTGCGTAAAGCGGCAAGGATGCCGCCTGCGCGTGCCTGCGGAATGTTCGTCGGCTGCGCCTCCGCTCGCCGAACGCACAAGTTCACCCGCCGGGGCCGCTGCAACGGCGTAGCATCACGCGAAATTAGAATGCGGCCCCGGTCGCGGTGGAACGTTTTGTTCGGCGTCTTATTTCCCGTGGCGCGGCCCTCAAGAGTTGTCGATAATGCGATCGTACTCGGCATGCGAGCCGATCCAAAACCAAATTGGTCCGTCGTCTCCGTCCACGGCCAACGCTCGAAAACCAATGCCCACGCGAACCGACCAAAGCTTGCCCACACGCTTGAAGTGAAGCGAGGGATGCCGCGGATTGCTCCGCAGCAGCGCGTAGTTCTCGTCGGCGAGCTTTCGCACTTCCTTCGGCAGCTTGTTGTAACCGTCCCAGAAATCTGTGGTTGTGTGGTGGTTCATAGCGGGCGTGTCCGCCCAGCACGATGTTCGGCAAGAGCCCGTTCTGCCAACGCGTCGAGCTTACCCGCGCGCTCATCCCGTTCGATTTGTGTATCCCAATCGGCTTCCGTCCGCTCGGCAAGCCAGGTGCGAACCTGCTCGACTTGCTCAGGGGGCAATGCTGCGATGGCGGCCGTGATCGACTCGACAGTGGCCATTGTCATTCTCCGTTCGAAGAGGCAATCTATCGCCATTCTAACAACGGCGAAGTATACCTCAAGGTCGAGGCTCGTCGCCAGGATTTCCTCGCCAGGCAAGAAAAGCGGACATTCATGTTTTCTTTTAGCCTCTTTTAGTCGACCGCGAGCTAAATACGTCGATAGAAAACATGAATGTCCCCTGGTATGTGGTTTTAAGGAACAAATCGCAAGACTTCCATGAGCGAGAATT
>JBAXFO010000089.1:0-10636 GCA_037139885.1 Planctomycetota bacterium | reverse complement strand
GCCTTCGCGTTGTCGTTGGCTTTCCTCGCGGCGGCCGATGACTCGGCGTATGTCAAAGAGATTCAGGCATGGCGGGAAGGGCGTGAAAAGAGTTTGCGGGCTGATAACGGCTGGTTGACGTTGGCGGGGCGCTATCCGCTCAAGTTGGGGGCGAATACGTTCGGCGTCGGAAGGGACAACAATGTCGTCTTTCCGGCGGAACTCAAAGGGGTTGGGCCGGATCGGTTGGGGACGTTGCACGTCGATGCCGAGACGAAGAAGGTCACGCTGCAACTCGTGGACGGCGTCACGATGCTGAGCGGCGGCAAGGAATTCACGGGCGACCGCGTGTTCGGCGCTGAGTCGCCCGACTGGGTGGAGTTGGGTCGGCTGCGCATGCATATCATCGTGCGCGGGGGGCGGCCCATTCTGCGCATTGCCGATAACGAGTCGGCGGTGCGGAAGAATTTCAAGGGGCGGATTTGGTATCCGGTCGACGAGGCGTATCGCGTTGAGGCGACGTTCGTACCGTATCCGGCTGACAGGACGATTCGCGTCGTCAATGTGCTCGAAGAAGTTTCGAGCGAGCCGTGCCCCGGTTACGCCAAGTTCAAGCTCAACGGCGCGACACACAAACTCGACGCGATCGCCGAGGGGGATGGCCTCTTCTTCGTTTTTCGCGACGCGACGGCTGGGGATACAACCTACGGTTCGGCGCGGTTTCTCATGATCGACAAGAAGCCGAACGACAATGCCGCTTTCACGCTCGACTTCAATAAGGCATACAACCCGCCGTGTGCTTTTTCCGAGTTTACAACCTGCCCAATCGCGCCGAAACAGAACATCTTGAAGGTTCGCGTTGAGGCTGGGGAGAAGTACCGCGATCAGTAGCGGCGGGGCCAGGCGCTCTTCGCCACCCTCAAGCCGGTCAAAATATCGGCGGTCGTTACCGAGCAACGTTCGCCGTCCAAGTCCTGGGATTGGAAACGCACATCCCAGCGCTTGGAAGTTCCATCATCGCAACTTTGCCCGCTCACGTCGTCGCCGGGGCCACCGCGTTCACCTTCAGCACGGCGTCCGCGATCTTCTCGAGCATGTCGGGCGAGGGTTCCACGACGCCGCGGCACTTCGGGTATTTCGTGCAGCCAAGGAAGTAGTTGCCGCCGCGGCCGGTGCGGACCTTCATCGGGGCGCCGCACTGCGGGCAGGGTTCGATGCCTTCGACTTTGATCTCCGGCTTCTTCGGCGGCATGGCGGGCATGTGGTCTTTGAACTTCTCCTTGAGCTCATCGGTGAGCTTCATCGTGCTGCGGCATTTGGGATACGCGTTGCAACCCAGGAACGGGCCGCGGAAGCTCTTCTTGATGCCCATCGGACTGCCGCATTTTTCGCAGCGCAGCCCCGTGTCGAACGGTTTGACGGGTTCGCCCTTGGCGTCGATCTCGACGAGATTCCGGCATTTCGGATAGCCGCTGCACCCCAGAAACGGACCGTTCTTACCCTCGCGGCGAATCATCGGTTTGCCGCACTTTTCGCACATGTGCTCGGTCACTTGCGACGCGACGACGGGCTTGCCCTCGGCGTCGAAGTTCATCGTCGTCTTGCAGTCGGGATAACCGCTGCACCCGAGGAACGGGCCCGACGCTCCTTCGCGTTCGACCATCGGTTTGCCGCAAGTCGGGCAGACGATGTCGGTGAGCTTCGGCGCGGGCCGCGGTTCATCGCCGACGACACCAGGCCGTTTGATGAACGTGCATTCGGGATAGCCGGTGCAGCCGAAAAACTTGCCTCGTTTGCTGAAGCGTTCGCCGAGCGATTTGCCGCAGCGCGGGCACTTCTCCGCGTCCGCCATCATCTTCGTCTCGGCGACTTTGAAAGCCACCGTGAACGGCTCGTAAAACTCGTTGAGCACAACGTTGCGTTCGACCTTTTTCTCCTCGATCAAATCGAGCTCGGCCTCCATGTGGCGGGTGAATTGCAAGTCCATCACGGTCGGGAAATGCTCGACGAGCGTATCGGTGACGGTCATGCCGATCGCCGATGCATAGAAACGGCGCTCTTTCAGTTCGACGTAGCCGCGCTCTTGAATCTTCGTAATGATGGTGGCGTAGGTGCTCGGCCGGCCGATGCCTTCCTTTTCCAGGGTCTTTACGAGCGACGCTTCGTTGAAGCGGGGCGGCGGTTCGGTGAAGTGCTGCGTCGGCTTGAGCTCGAGCTTCTCCATCGGTTCCTGGTCTTTGAGCGGCGGCAGCAACGTGTCTTCTTGCTTGCCGGCCGCGGTCGCGACTTTGCGATAACCATCGAACTTCAGCGTCTTTCCCTGGGCCTTCAAGACGCCCTTGTCGGCCTGGATCTCGACATTGGTCACCGCGAAAATCGCCGGCTTCATCTGGCAGGCGACGAAGCGGTTGTAGATGAGGGCGTAAAGCCGTTGCTGCTCTTGCGGCAAATATTTCGCGACCATCTCCGGCGTATACGAAAGATCGGTCGGCCGTACCGCTTCGTGGGCGCCTTGCGCGTCCTTGCTGGCGGCGTATAGGTTCGGCTTCTCGGGCAGATACTTGTCGCCGTAATTCGTCTCGATGTATTTCCGGCAGTTGGCCAACGCCTCATCCGAGATGCGCGTGCTGTCGGTACGCATGTACGTAATGAGAGCGACCGACCCATCGGGCCCGAGATCGACGCCTTCGTAAAGCCGTTGGGCGATCATCATCGTGCGTTTGGCGGTGTAACGCAGACGCAAGCTCGCCTGCTGCTGCAAGGTGCTCGTCGTGAACGGCGCTTGCGGCTTCTCCTGCCGATCTTTCTGTTCGATCTTCGACACCTTGTACTGCGCCGATTCCAACCCGGCGACGATCGGCTTGATGATGTCTTCGCTGTTGGCCTCGAATTTCTTGCCGTCCCATTCCGAAAGCTCGGCCCAGAACGAATTCTCGGGAATTTGCGGCTCTTCCGCTTCGGGCTTGTCGTCGGCGTCCAGATCGTCCTCGGCTTCCGGCTCGACGACCTTGGGTTTCGCCTTCGTTCCCTTCTTGGTTTTCACTTTGCCGACTTCCGCCAGCCCGGGCGCCAACGCCGAAGGCCGAACGAGAGCCTGCACGCGCCAATATTCCTCGGGGACGAAGGCGCCGATCTCGCGTTCGCGTTCGACGATGAGCCGCACCGCGACCGATTGCACGCGGCCCGCGCTTAAATGTTGGGCCAGCCGCAAGCTGAGGAGCGGGCTGAGGCGATAACCGACGACGCGATCGAGAAAGCGGCGCGCTTCCTGAGCGGCGACGCGGTCCATATTAATGGAGCCGGCATGGTCGAACGCGTTCTTGATCGCGGTCTTGGTGATTTCGTTGAAGGTGACGCGCTGCGTCTTTTCATCTTTCAGGCCGAGCGACTCCTTCAAGTGCCAGGCGATGGCTTCGCCTTCACGGTCGGGGTCGGGGGCGAGGTAGACCATATCGGCCGCGGCCGCCCGCTTCTTCAAGTCGGCGATGAGCTCCTTGCGATCTTTGAGGACGCGGTACGTCGGTTCCCAGTTCTTTTCGACATCGATGCCGAAGCGGCTTTTGGGCAGATCGCGGACATGCCCCTTGCTGGCGACGACCTCAAAGTTGGGCCCGAGATACTTATTGATGGTCTTGGCCTTGGCGGGCGATTCCACGATCACCAGACTTTTTTTCTTTTTTGCGGCGGCCACGGGGGACACTCCTTGCGAGATTCGGCGCGATCGCCGTCCGGTTGTTAGAGGTTTCGAGCGGCCCACCGCGGGTTGCGGTCGAGCCTGATTCCTATGCTGAAACCCTGGTTTTCACGAGTTTTCGAGGGGAAACCCCCGTCTCGCGACATTCGAGCGTCGACTGAACGCTTGAACAGACAAAACCGCGGCGATCGTGTCGACGGCATCATTATGGGGGTGGAGGTCAAATGCCAAGCCCGCGCCGAGAAAATCGCCGGCCGCCTCCGCCTTTCGTCCTCCCGGGTTCGAGGCGACGCTTTCGTAGGAATTTCCACCCCTCAAAACGAAAGCACGGTTGCGGCCCACGGCTCTTTCGCTACAATCGTCTTTTTGGGTGAACCGTCGCCCCGCCTCTTTCATGATGACCCGGGCAGTCAAGCCCCCCCGACCGATCCGCCGCCACGCGGAAACGGCGGACATGACGTCCCTCTCGAGGTATCCATGGCCTTCAATCCTTTTGCCGGCTTCGAAAAATACAAACGGGTATGGATGGGCGGTGTCATGATCCTCGTCATGGTCACCTTCGTCCTCTGCTCGGGGACCAAGGGCGACATGGGGGACATCCTCCTGCGCATCTTCCGCTTCGGCGGCACCCCCGTCGTCAGCATCGACGGCTCCACTCTCTACCGGCAGGATTTCGACAAGCTCATCAAGCAGCGTAAAGTCGCCAACGACTACATGCGCGCTTATGCTCGCCTCACCATCGACGCCATCAACGAACGCGTCCGCGCCCTGGGCGATTCGAAAGACGACAACGCTCAGCAGCTGATCCGCCAACTGTCCACGACGCGTCAACTTCTGGACGAACGTACGCGCAGCAACAAATACTTCTTCGAAACCGGCACCAAGGCCGACGACATCATCGATTTCCAGGTTTGGCTTGCCGAAGCCGATCGCCTCAAGATCAACTTCTCGAAAGACCTCCTGTTCGCCATGATCGATACGGAGCTTTACAAACGCAGCCTGACCGACCCGCAGCTTTTGCAACAGCTCGAAGCGGCCGCCATGCGCGAAGTTCGCCAGATCCACGGTTACGACATGGTCTCGCCCGACTTTGTCCTCCGCGCTCTCGAAAACGAATATCGCGTCCGCATCGCCCAGCTCACCGATGCCGAGTATCAGCTCCACTCGTATCGCGAACTGCAAATCCCCAGTTACATGAAGCGCATCAAGCTCGGCGTGATGCCGTCCGTCGTGAAACGCACGCCCCTCTCGCCCGGCCAGCTTTGGGATTTCTATCAAGAGAACCGCAAAGAGTTTGATGTCGCGTTGCTGCCGCTGCCGGTGGCCGAGTTCATCGAATCGATCGGCGAGCCCGATCCCAAGAAGCTGCAAGATCTCTTCGATAAGTACAAGAAGAGCCCGTTCGACCCCGAATCGGATGCGCCGGGGTTCAAGAAGCCGCAGCAGATTCGCGTGCAGTATGTGACGGCCGACAAGACGTCGCCGTACTTTAAGTCGATCGCGAATGTGTTCAACGCTCTGGCGGCGCATCCGTTCGCGATGTTCGACCCGCAGACGCCGCTCACGTCCGCCCTGACGATCGCCGCCGGCCCGAGCATCTTCGATGCGGTTCTTGAACAGGATTATTACGTCAAGCTCTCGCGCGAGGCCGTCGCACGCAACGAATACGGCACCGGTTCGATTTTGCTCTCCGACCCCGCGCAGCCGGCCGCGGCGTTCCGGGCCCGACGCAATCCCATCGCCGTCGCGTCGATGGTGGGCAACGCTCTTCGTCCCGACGGTCCGCTCGTGGCCGTGCCCAGCTTGATCGCCTTCGCGTATGTCGAGAAGGACGATTATTTGAAGAACGCTCGCAAGGCACAAGTTCGCGATTTGGCCCCGCTTTACGCCACGGCCATCGCCTCGGGAACGATCCCGATCGGCTTCGTGTCGTTCAATCAGTTGCAAGTGATGGATCGCTTTGGGCCGCCGCCGTTGCCGCTCTCCGTGGTTCGCTCCGATATTTTGAAGGCCCGCGACGAGCGGCTCGTCGAGAAGTTCGTCGCCAACAATCTCGGGCTCATCAAGAAGAAGCTTGAAGAGGATCTCGTCTTCGGCAAAGGCTCGCAGGTGCAACGTCTGCTCGATCGCTATGGCCCCCGCAAGGCGGGCGAGCCGGCGCGTGAGGGAGACTTCCGCGACCTGGGCCTCGAAATCGGCCAAACCGAAAAGTTCTACGACCGCTATACCATCAAGGACGCCCCCGAACTCAAGCCGCTGCGTGAGGCGTTCGACCGTTATTACAAGATGGTCAACGGCATGGAAGGCCGCGACATCCGTCCGGAAACCGTTCTCAAGGACGACGATTTCTGGAAGCTCTTTTTCGATGCTTCCGAACAATACGGCGCCTCGCGCGGCAAGTACGAAGCGAAGCCTTGGCCGCCGGTCATCAAGCTCGGTTCGCCGACGCAAATCGAAATGTTCATGAAGTCGGGCGAGCTCGAAGGCAAGTCGCAAGTCGCGCGCGACGTCATGTTGAAGGCCCAGGCCCGCGACGGCGGCAAGGACACCGCGTTCAACTTGTTCGCGACGTCCGATCGACCCTTCCTTTTCTGGAAGACCGAGGAAAAGCCCGCCGAGGTTCCCGAATCGCTGGCCGACGTCAAAGACAAGGTCCTCAAAGCCTGGAAGCTGCAGCAGGCCCGCGAAGGCCAGGTTCTCCCCTATGCCAAGAAGCTGGCCGACAGCCTGCTCAAGGGGAATAGCGATTACGCCAGCGTTCTCAAGCAAGACCCCAAATACGGCAAAGACCTGATCACGCTCGATCGGCTCGCTCCGCTCTATCTCGATCGCCAGCATTTCGGAGCGGGCAAGTACAGCGACTACAAACTCAAACGCGGCACGATGAATTACCCGCGTGAAGACATCGTCAGCCAACTGCTCAGCCTCAACGACATTCAGAAGCCGATCAAGACCGACATTCCCGATCTCGACCGGCTCAACGAAGATCTCTTCAACGAGGCGAAAGCGAAGAATTTGGCCGGCGACCGCTATGTGCAGATCTTGACGAACAAGCCGCGCGACACGTTTTACGTCGCCGTGGTGCAAGCCAACCGAGGCGCCAACACGAACGAGTTTTACCTCGGCGTTCTCCCCGGAGCGGCCCAGATGCAAGACTTGCTCTTCGACCGCGCCTCGGAGAAGATCGGCGAGGAACACTACCGCGCCCTCAAGCAACAACTCCGCAAAGATCACCGCGTCACCGTGTACGACGCCGCCAAAAGCCTCGACAACGAAGGCGGTTCGTGAGCACGCCGTTCGCCTCGGGTGCGACACCAAGTCTTCCTGAGGAATGAGTCGAGCAGATCCGAATCGAAATCGCCCGACAGGACGTGCATAACCCAAGCCGGCTCCTTGGGAGCCGAAATAACCGGGGACGTCACGCAACGCGACGACCCCCGAGGGGCCGGCTTGGCTCACAGACGAAGGATGGCGAACTCCTTTTTGGAGCGGCGGACGGCCCTCCGAAATACGGGTTGCACCTCTCCGCTGCCGCGCCCGGGCGAACCATGTCGCCCCCCTTTGCGCCACCGCCCATCTCCGTACAATACTCCGGCGGACCATCCCGTTCTCATGAGAGTATTCGCATGGAACCCTGGCAAGTCGCTCTTTCGACGCTCGCCGCTGTCGCTGTCGTTTTGATCGCGTACGTTTTCATCACCGCGGGCAGCCTGGGGCGATTTTTCGCAGCCCGCTCGATCGCGATTCGCTGGCTCAAGGACAAGCCGTTCGCGGACAAGGTGAACGCCCTCGCCGGTACAATCACGCCCGCCGCGCCGCCCAAACCTTCGGCCGAGCCGTTGTGGTTGTTGGCCGTGCTCCAGCGCGAAGGCCGGCTGCTCGATTTTCTCTTGGAGGATGTCGACGCTTACAGCAATGACCAGGTCGGCGCGGCCGTGCGCGACATTCACCGCCAATGTCAGAAGGCTCTCAAAGACCACCTCGACTTCGAGCCGGTCATGAACAAGACCGAGGGCGAAGCGGTCATCGTGGCGCCGGGATTCGATCCGAGCGCCATCCGCCTGACGGGCAATGTCGCCGGCCAACCCCCGTTTCACGGCACCCTCCGCCACCACGGCTGGCGCATCAAGCAACTGAAACTCGCCAAGCCGCCCGAGGGGCAGGACCAGTTCGTCGTGCAGCCTGCGGAAGTGGAAATCGTCTGAGCATCGCCGACCGCCAAGATGCGCCGGGGCTTTCCCTTAAATTAAAGCGCTTTTGGTGGGCTTCGCTCCGCTTAACCCACCCTACATAGGACCCAATAGAATGTCGCGATTCGTGGTCGGGATCGATCTGGGAACGACCAACTGCGCCGTCGCTTATTACGACACGGGCGCGGGGGACGAACCGACGCTTCAGCACCTGCTCATCCCTCAAGTGACCGCTCCCGGCGCGGTCGAAGCCCGGCCCTTGTTGCCGTCGTTTTTGTATCTGCCCGGTCCGGGGGAACAGCCAGCGGGAGCTCTCAATCTGCCCTGGGCGCAGGGGCGCGATTTTTGCGTCGGCGAGTTCGCGCGGGCGTTCGGCAGCCAGGTGCCGACGCGGCTGGTCGCTTCGGCGAAGTCGTGGCTATGTCATTCGGGCGTCGATCGGCGCGCCGCGATTTTGCCGTGGAAGGCGCCGGAGGGAGTCCGCAAGGTTTCTCCGCTGGAGGCCGCCACGCATTATTTGAAGCATCTGGTCGATGCCTGGAATCATCAGATCGCGAAGGATGTCGCCGCCCATCGGCTCGAGAATCAAGACATCATCTTGACCGTACCGGCGTCGTTCGACGCTGAGGCGCGCGATCTCACCGTCGAAGCGGCGCGGGCGGCCGGGCTCGACAAGTTGACGCTGCTCGAAGAGCCGCAATCGGCGTTTTACGCGTGGATCAACGCCTGCAAGGACGGCTGGCGCGAGCAGGTCGAGGTGGGCGATGTGGCCGTGGTCGTCGATGTCGGCGGCGGCACGACGGATCTGTCGCTCATCGCGGTCAGCGAAGAAGCGGGGCAGCTCGTGCTGACGCGGGCGGCCGTCGGCGATCACATTTTGCTCGGCGGCGACAACATGGATCTCGCCCTCGCCCATCAAGCGGCCCAGAGTTTCGCCGCCAAGAACATCAAGCTCGACGCGGGGCAGATGCAAATGCTCTGGCACAGCTGCCGGCTCGCCAAAGAAACGTTGTTCAGCAACCCCGACCTCGAATCGGCGCCGGTCACCGTTCTGGGCCGGGGCAGCAAGGTCATCGGCGGCGCCCTCAAAAGCGAACTGGCGCGGGCCGATGTCGAGAAACTGCTTCTGGAAGGTTTCTTCCCCGCTTGTCCCGCCGGCACGCAGCCGCAGCGGCAGCGCAGCGTCGGCTTGCAAGAAATCGGCCTGCCTTATGCCGCCGATCCCGCAGTGAGCAAGCACCTTGCCTGGTTCCTCGCCCGCAACGACGAAGTGCTCAATCAGACCTCGGGCAAGAAACGCAAAAAGAAGGCGGGCCAACCCGCGGCGATCCTCTTCAACGGCGGCGTCTTCAAAGCCGTCACGCTCCGCTCCCGCCTCACCGACATCGTCAGCAAATGGATCAAGACGGATGCGGGCGTGCGCGATCTCGAAGGGGCGGATCTCGATCGCGCCGTCGCCGCCGGAGCCGCGTACTATGGCCTCGTGCGTCGCGGGAAAGGCATTCGCATTCGCGGCGGCGCCGGGCGGTCGTACTATATCGGTATCGAATCGTCCCTACCGGCCGTTCCCGGGAGTCCGCCGCCGCTGAAGGCGCTGTGCGTGGTTCCGTTCGGCATGGAAGAAGGGACCGAGACCGACGTGCCCGGGCAGGAATTCGGGCTCATCGTCGGCGAACCGGTCGAGTTTCGGTTTCTCGGTTCGAACGTGCGCCGCAACGATACGATCGGTTTGATGGTCGACGAATGGGAAGGGACGATCGACGAACTCTCGCCGCTAAGCGCCACGCTCGCCGGCCCGGGTAGCGAAGGCAAGATGGTGCCCGTGCATCTGCATAGCCGGGTGACCGAGATCGGCACGCTGGAACTCTCGTGCATCAGCCGCGACGGCAAAGATCACTGGAAGCTCGAGTTCAACGTCCGGCCCAACGACGCGGAAGCGTAAGCGGGCGAGGATTTCATCCAACTTCTGTCATCGTTCTTACTCCCACTTAGTTCCATCTCAAAGTCCACGGTCGTGGAAAGCGACCTGGGAAAGGGAACGAACCTGCGAGATATCCTGAAGGGACGCCAATGCCGTTAACCTCAAACGCCATCGCGGAGCGGATATGAACGAACCCGACTCGTCGACGCTTCCCCCCGCGGACGAGCCCGATCCCTCGGAACCGGGCGTCGGTCCCGATTTCGACTTCACCGACCCGAACTCGCGCCTCGCCCCGTATTACTTGCAGACGAGCCATGTCCTCGCCATCCTCGTCGTGATGGCGATCTTCCTCTTTTACAATTTCAATCCGCTCGGTCATACCGACATCTGGGGCCATATCAAACTCGGCGAATGGATCGTGCAGAATCAGCGCCTGCCGGAGCGTGAGCCGTTTTCGCCGTACTCGGATCCGACCCTGCCGGCATCGAACTTCGCCTGGCTGACTCAGGTTATGCTCTACGGCACATTCTGCTTCGGCGCCTGGCTGGCGGGCGGCGGACCCTTGCAGCAAACCGAGGGGGGCGTCGATCTACTCCGCTTTCTTCACGGCCTCTGTCAGGCGGCCAAGGCGACGTTTCTCTTGCTCGCGTTTCGCCGCTGCGCACGTTCGCTGCCTCTGGCGATCATCGGGGTCGTCATCGTGTTCGTGCTGACGTTGGCGCCCAGCGGCGTGCAAAGGCCGCAGAGCTTCGCCGAAGTTTTGTTCGCCCTGCTGCTCTGTCTCCTCGCCCGACCCCTCACGGCGGCGTCCGCGGAACAAACCATCTCCTGGCGGTGCACGGGGGGCGTCGT
>JBAXFO010000088.1:0-10643 GCA_037139885.1 Planctomycetota bacterium | reverse complement strand
CGGTGACCGCGCCTTTAAAGAAAGCCGCCAGCTGGTCCCCTCATTCCCACAAAACCCCGGCCTCAATGTCCGTCAAGCGCCGCGAGAAACGGCACGAATCCCGTCCCGTTCCTGGCGCCGACTGAAAAACTCGCTTGCCGCTCTGGGCCTGGATTCTATAATACTTTTTCTCTTGCGGCGGATCGGTTGTCCGCGGTGAAATTGCGTTCCCCGGTGAGCCATTTGGGAGCGATTTGGGGAAAGAGGTGGCCTGTGAAGGTTCGGTCTTCCGTCAAACGTATTTGCGAAAACTGCAAGTTGATCAAGCGTCACGGGAAGCTTCTGATCATCTGCACCAATCCTCGCCATAAACAGCGTCAGGGTTAACCTTTGGGGAGTAGCTGACTCATGCCTCGTATTCTCGGTGTCGATCTTCCGAACGATAAGCCGACCCATATTTCGCTGCGATACATCTACGGGATCGGCCCCGCCACGTCGCTGGAACTGTGCGAAAAGACTCGCATCGATCCGCTCCGCAAGGCCAGGGAGCTTTCCGACGAAGAAGTCGCACGCCTGGCGGGCATCCTCGATCGCGAGTATGTCGTCGAAGGCCAGCTGCGTCGGCAGCTTACACAAAATATCGCACGCCTTAAAGATATCGGCTGCTTCCGCGGCATGCGGCATCGCCGCGGCCTCCCGGTTCGCGGTCAACGCACCCGCACCAACGCCCGCACCCGCAAGGGGCCGCGTAAGACGGTCGCGGGTAAGAAGGGCGTTAAGGAAGCACGCGGTTGATCGGCGGCGGTTGCAATCGCTGAGGAGTGTATGGCTACCGGCAGATGTCGACATTGCCGCCAAGCTCCGATCGCCTTTGATGCGCCAATATGCCCCCGTTGCTATGGGAAGGACCCCAATCCAAGCTCGCAGTCCAAATACGCCAAGCGAGGGCTCCTGATCGGGACTCTCGTCGGCGCCGTTGGTTTCGGAATTTGGGGGTTCTTCGGGTACGGCGATGTTGGCGGATTCCTCGTCGGATTTCTGCTTGGGACCGTCCCCGGCTTTATCGTCGGTTTGCTAGGCGGCTGGCTGTTTGGGGTGATTCGCGGAAATCCGCCTGCGGACGGTGAGCGGTCCGATGCGTTTATGCGGCGACTTGGCGATTGACGAGCGTTTGATACACTAGTTGTCTTCGACTGCCCGACACCTGAAGTTTTGAATTTAGGGGTCGGGCGGCGTTCATTGAATGAGGTTTTGTTGTGGCGAAGAGCAAGAAGAAAAAAGCCAGGCGTAACGTCAGCCGTGGCGTGGCCCATATCAAGTCCACGTTCAACAACACCATCGTGACGATCACCGACACGAATGGCGACACGCTTTGCTTCGCTTCGGCCGGCACGGTCGGCTTCAAGGGGAGCCGCAAGAGCACGCCGTTCGCCGCTCAGCGCGCGGCGGAAGTGGCTGCCGACAAGGCGACGAAGTTCGGCCTCCGTGAAATCGAAGTCAAGGTGAAGGGTCCCGGCTCCGGCCGTGAATCCGCCGTCACCGCCCTGCAAGCCGCCGGCCTGACCGTGAAGGCGATCGAAGACGTGACGCCGCTGCCGCACAACGGTTGCCGTCCCCCCAAGAAACGCCGCGTTTAGTTAGCAATTGCAGACGTTTGCTTGAAGATTGCAGAATGTGGTCTTCAGCTCGGTGAATTGTTCCGTCAGAAAATGAAGATTCATGATTGCGGGATGCGGTCTTTGAATCTGCGATCTGAAATCGTTCAATCCGAAATTGGGAAAGTCGTTTAATATGGCTCGTCATCTCGATTCTGTTTGTCAGATGTGTCGTCGCGAAGGCGTGAAGCTCTACTTGAAGGGCACTCGCTGCGAAAGCCCCAAGTGCGCGATCGAACGCCGCGACACCCCTCCCGGCATGCACACCCGCCGCGGCAAGTCGAGCGAATATGGCGTTCGCCTCCGCGAGAAGCAGAAGCTGAAACGCTTCTATGGCTTGCTGGAGCGTCAGTTCCAGCGCTATTTCGCTCTGGCGTCGCGCTCGACCGAAAACACCGGCGAAGCGCTTTTGAGCATTCTCGAGCGTCGGCTCGATAATGTCGTGCACCGCTTGGGCTTTGGCCCGTCGCGTGCCTCGGCCCGGCAGCTCGTCAGCCATGGCCACGTTCTTTTGAACGGCAAATTTTGCAACGTTCCCAGCATTTTGCTCAAAGCGGGCGACAAAGTCACCATCAAGAACGTTGAGCCCAGCATCAAGCTCGTTAAGCTCAATCAGCAAGGCCATCCGCAGCCGATCCCCGATTTCCTCGAACTCACCGGTTCCGAACCGCCCGAAGGCCGACTCACCCGCGTCCCCTCGCGCAGCGATGTCGATCCCCGCTTGACCAAGGATTCGGAGCTGAAAGAACAGCTCATCATCGAATTCTGCTCGCGGTAAACCGGACCCGTTCTCAACATTCGTCATTCCCGGCGCCTGCCGGTTTTGGAGGCCTGACACGATGCGCGTGAAATGGCGTGGACTCGAACTTCCCAACCGCCTCACCAGCGAACGGGAAACTCTGACAGACACCTACGGCAAATTCTTCGCCGAGCCCTTCGAACGCGGCTTCGGCATGACGGTCGGCAACAGCCTGCGCCGCGTGCTCCTCTCGTCCCTCGAAGGCAGCGCCGTGGTGAGCGTCAAGATTCAAGGCGTGATGCACGAGATCACGACGATTCCGGGCGTCGTCGAAGACGTGACCGATATCGTGCTCAACATCAAGAGTCTCGTCGTCAAAAACCTGAGCGATCAGCCGAAGACGATCCGCATCGAACGTCGCGAGAAGGGCGTGGTCACGGCCGCGAACATCATCACCGACGAACAAGTGCAGATCATCAACCCCGAACACATCATCGCCACCATGACGGACGACGTCCCCTTCGTGGTCGAGATGCGCGTCGAGAACGGTCGCGGCTATCGCACCTGGGAAGAGAATCAGGGCCCGGAAAAAGAGATCGGCGTCATTCCAGTCGATTCCAGTTTCTCGCCCGTCACCCGCATCAAGATGGACATCGAAGAGACGCGCGTCGGCCAAAAAACCAATTACGACAAGCTCGTGATGGAGATCTGGACCAACGGCACCATCTCGCCGCAAATGGCGCTTGTCGAAGGCGCCAAGATCATGCGGAAGCACCTGAATTCGTTTATTCAGTACGCTCAACCCGGCCCCGAACTCGCTCTCGATGATCGCGTCGAAGCGATGAGCAGCGGCGGCGACCAGGTCGATACCGAACTGGAACGCAAGCTGAACATGAGCCTTGCCGAACTCGAGCTTTCGGTTCGCGCCACCAACTGCCTGGAATCTGAAGGCATCACCACCGTTCGCGATCTGGTGAGCCGCAACGAGGAAGAACTCCTCGAAGTCCGCAATTTCGGCGAAACGACGCTTCGCGAAGTGAAGTTGAAGCTCACCGAGCGCGGCATGGTTTTGGGGATGAAGCTGCCGTCGGCAGGCCGGCGCTAAGCAGGAAATGACGAAGGTTGAACCGCTTTCATTCTTTCGTCATTGCGATTTGGTCCTTCGATATTGGTTTATTTGCGTAGGTTATTGCCATGAGACATCGTCACGACGGTTTCAAGCTGTCCCGGGATCACGAGCATCGCATGGCGATGTTCCGCAACATGAGCATGGCTCTGATCCGGCATGAATCGATCATCACAACGCTGCCCAAGGCCAAGGCGCTGAAGCCGTTCTTCGAGCGTCTGGTGACGCTCGCTCGCAAGGGCGATCTGCACTCGCGTCGTCTCGCCGCTTCGAAGCTTGGCCCATCCGCCGATGCCGAAGTGGTTCCGGGCGACGGCTCCGATGCCGATCATCGCTCAGTTTTGCAGAAGCTGTTCCAGGACATCGGTCCCCGCTTCAAAACCCGCGACGGCGGTTACACCCGCATCATCAAGCGCCACCAACGCCGCCTTGGCGACGCCGGCGTCACCGCTCACATCGAGCTCTTGAAAGATGGCGAGATCAAGATCAAGAAGGAAACCGCCCCGGCCCCCGCGCCGCAGGTGAAGGTCGAATCTCCCGCCGAAGCGCCGGCCGAGACGAAGAGCGAAGCCTAAGCCGCTTCCGCCATTCACGATTTACCGGAAGCCTTCCTCGCATGAGGAAGGCTTCTTTCACGTCCAAATCGGCTTGAGCTGTTCACGAAATCGCGAGGTGCGGCCATGAAACGTCCAAACGCTCGCACCGACATATCTCCGCCAAAATGGCAGAGCGATCTTCCGCCTCAACGCGAAACAGCTCCGATCGTAGAGTCGACAAAGCGCGTACGTGTCGCTGCTTCGATGAATGAGGTGACCATGGGGATCGTTCTCAGCATCTTTTTGACAGCATCGTTCGTTGGGGCCGGCGAACCGAAGCCATCCAAAGATCCCGTCGCCCCGGTTGCTCAACCTCGCTACGAAACGCGTCGCGATCACGATCCGGACGGCATCGGCAAATTCTACATGGGCCGGGAGATCGCTCATGTGATGAGTTACCGCGGCGCTGGCTGGCTGGATCGGCCGGAGCGGGAGAAGGAAGAGCACGTTTCCAAGCTGCTGCCGCCGCTCAAGATCAGGGCGGGCGAACATGTCGCCGATATCGGGGCGGGGAGCGGGTATTATTCGCTGAAGATCGCGAAGTTGGTCGGCGAGCAGGGCAAGGTTTACGCCACGGACATTCAGCCGCAAATGCTCGAGATCATCAAGGCGAAGATGAAGCAGCAGAGCGTGGCGAATATCGATCCGATTTTGTGTACGGAAAAAGACCCGAAGCTGCCCCAGGGGAAGATCGACTTGATCTTCATGGTCGATGTCTATCATGAATTGGCGTATCCCTACGAAGTGATGGAGAAAATGGTCGCGTCGCTGAAGCCGGGGGGCCGACTGGTGTTTGTCGAATTTCGTCTTGAGGATGAGAATGTGCCGATCAAGGTCGTTCACAAGATGAGCGAGAAGCAGGTGATCCGCGAAATGGCGCCGTTTCCGGTTCGTCACGTCGAAACGCAGGGGCATTTGCCCTGGCAGCATGTCGTGATTTTCGAGAAAGCGGCGAACGCGAAGTGAGGGGCGACGGCATCCGCGGCAAACAGCCGCTTATCTCACCTTGAACGCTTTCGCCGCCGCAATAAAATGGATGTTTCGCCGCTGATCTGGGCGGCCCACGGATTCGGGCAGGAGCCGGCATGCAGTACGATCCGACCAATCCTTTTATCGTCCAGGGCGATCGCACCATCCTGGTCGAGGTCGACAATCCCCGGTACGCCGAATCGCGCGACGCCCTCGCCCCCTTCGCGGAGCTCGAAAAAAGTCCCGAGCATATTCATACCTATCGGCTCACGAACTTATCGTTGTGGAACGCGGCGGCTGCAGGCCTTTCGGCGCAGGCGATGGTCGACGTTCTCGGCAAATACAGCAAGTTTCCGCTCCCCAACAATCTCGGCCCCGATCTCGCCGAAGTCGTCAGCCGCTATGGCCGGATTCGGCTCGAACGCCATGAAGACAAGCTGAAGCTCGTCTGCCCCGACAAGCCGCTGCTCGAAGAGCTTTCCCGGCAACCGAAAGTCCGCGAGTTTCTCGGCGAACGTCTTGGCGCCGATTCGTTTCTCATCGAGCCGTCGTTTCGCGGCGTCGTCAAGCAAGCTCTGATCGGCATCGGTTATCCGGCGGAGGATTTAGCCGGGTACACCGAAGGCGCCGATCTGGCGATGACGCTGCGGACCATCACGCGCGGCGGGCTCACGTTCAAGGTCCGCGATTATCAAAGGGAATCGGCCGATGTCTTCTATGCCGGGGGCGATGTCCGCGGCGGCAGCGGCGTGGTGGTGTTGCCGTGCGGGGCGGGCAAGACGGTCGTCGGCATCACCGCGATGACGATGATCCAGAAGAACACCCTCGTGCTCACGACGAGCATCTCGGCCGTCAAGCAGTGGATTCGCGAGATTCTCGACAAGACCGATCTCGCCGACGCGGATGTGGCCGAGTATTCGGGCGATTCGAAGAAGATCGGCCCGGTTACGGTGGCGACGTATCAGATCGTGACGCATCGCCCCGATAAGAACGAAGAGTTCCCGCACTTCAAGCTCTTCGATCAGCGCGATTGGGGCCTGATCATTTATGACGAAGTCCATCTTCTGCCGGCGCCGGTCTTTCGGGTCACCGCCCACATCCAGGCGCGGCGTCGCCTGGGATTGACCGCGACGCTCATTCGCGAGGATGGCCGCGAGGGGGATGTCTTCAGTCTTATCGGGCCGAAGAAGTTCGATGTGCCCTGGCGCGAGCTCGAGCAAAAGGGCTGGATCGCCGAGGCGAATTGCACGGAGGTCCGCGTCTCGCTTCGCGACGATCAACGGATGGAATACGCCGTCGCCGAGTGGCGGAACAAATACCGCCTCGCCAGCGAGAACCCGGCCAAGGAAGACATCGTCGCCCGCTTGCTGGAGGAACACAAGGATCAGAACGTGCTCATCATCGGGCAGTATTTGAAGCAGCTTCGCAGCCTGCGCGATCGCTTCGATCTGCCGCTGATCACCGGGCAAACGCCGACGGCCGAACGCGAGGAGCTTTACGCGAAGTTTCGTAAAGGGGAAGTCAAGCAGATGATTCTCTCGAAGGTCGGCAATTTCGCGATCGATCTGCCCGACGCACATGTGCTCATTCAGGTTTCGGGCACCTTCGGTTCGCGTCAGGAAGAGGCCCAACGGCTGGGGCGAATTCTGCGGCCCAAGGCGAGCGGCGAGACGGCTCATTTTTATACGCTGGTCACCCGCGACACGCGCGAGCTCGATTTCTCGCACCATCGGCAAATGTTCTTGACCGAGCAGGGCTACAGCTACGCGATCGCCGACGAGAACGACGTGTTGATGCGGACGGCGGGTTGATCCGAGGATCTCGAATGACTCCGAACGAAAAAGCCCGTATTCCCGTGAAGCTGCATCGCCGCGTCTGCCTGGTGCAGACCGAGGATTCGCTGCTCACCGAGGAAGTGATCGCCAACCGCAAGATCTCCCAGGATATCGTCGGCCGGCTCGCGGATCGCGTGCTGCTCATTCGGCCCGGCCGCGTCGAAGCGGTGGTGCAAGAGATGCAAAAGATGGGGCACACGCCGCAAGTGGTGAGCGGGGGCGGGTGATCGCCAACTGCTTGAAACTCCACTCGGAAGCCGCACGCGAAACTCGAACGAGGTAGGCTGCTTGGTCATGTCGGACGATACTTGGCTGGATGCCGTTCGCAAGATTCTCGAACGTTACGACGAGGCGCTGTTGCGGCCCGTGGCGACGAAACTCTGTCGGCCGCGGAATCAGTGGCCCGTGCAGGAGCTCATCGATCGCTCGTTGGCGACGCTGCAAAATCCGGCCGTGCTCGATCGCCGCTTGAAAGAGATGCCCGTCGACACTCGCCGCGTTCTGGGCGTGGTGCGGCAGAGCGGACAATTGCGCTGGCCCGTCGCGAATCTTTGCGAAATCGGCGCCATGCTCGGCACGAACGTCGGCCATGAAGCGGTCGTCGAGCTCATCGAAGCGGGCCTGGCGTTTCCCGATCTCGGCCCGGAAAACTCCCGTGGCGGCAAAGTCAAACAACTCACGAGCTGGCTGGCGCAATCGTCGCTGCCGACGGTGATCATTCCGTTCAGCGTGACGGCGCGGGTCGAGTCGGAGCCGTTGCTGCTGACGAACGCCGTCGAACCCGTGCAACATGCCGGGCCGTCGCAAGAAGCCGACGGTCTCGACTGGCTTTTACGGCTCGCGATCATACGCCAGATCGTTCGCGATTCTCCCCTACGCAGAACGCAGAGCCGAGAGTTCTTTAAGCGCGATCTTGACCGCCTGCGGGCCGATGCCCTCTTGTCGTCGCCGCCGGCCGGGGCGGTGGGGACTCTCCCCGATCCCGACCTGTTCGCCATCGCCTTGTCGCTCGCGCTCGGCGTTCTGGTCGATGTTGACGGCGAAGTGAGTCTGGCGACCGGGCCATCGCCGCTCACCGCCGATTTGCCGTCGGCCCTTGCTGAGATCTATGCCGCCTTGCCGCGCATCAGCGAATGGTGCCCGGCCACGGGTTGGACCATCAACGAGCGCAACGAACGCCCGTTCGCGTCGGCCAATCTGTTCGCCCTCGTGCTCCTGGGGCAACTGCCCGGCGACGCCTGGGCCAAGGCGCAAGATGTCGAAAATTACGTCGGCGCCCGCCATCCCTATTGGACGGACGCGAAGAGCGACCCGTCCAAAACCGGGGCGTTGGCGTTCCTGCTCGGCATCGCCGCGTCGCTTCGGCTCGTGCAACTTGCAAAGACTCCTGAAGGCAATTGGCTTGTGCGGCTCTCCCCGGTGGGCAAAATGCTCATGGGGCTCGGCGGCCCGGTTACGATCCCGACGTTTCAGCAGACGCTGCTCGTGCAGCCCAATCTGGAAATCCTCGCCTATCGCCAGGGTTTGACGCCCGAGCTCATCGCCCGCCTGGGGAACTTCGCGACCTGGAAATCCCTCGGCGCCGCCTGCACGCTGCAGTTCGAACCGAGCAGCGTTTATCATGCTCTCGAAAACGGCGACTCGCTGGAAACGATCATCCGCACGCTCGACCGCCATGGCATGAAACCGACGCCGACGCCCGTGCTCGAAGCGCTGCGCACCTGGGCGGACAAACGCGACCGCATCACGGTTTACCCCTCGGCGGCCCTGTTCGAATTCGCGACCGCGGCCGACTTGAACGAAGCCCTTTCGCGCGGATTGCCCGCCATCAAGCTGACCGATCGCGTGGCCGTCGTCCCCCGCGAGCAGGATATTGATTACAAACATTTCCGCCTCACCGGCACGCGGGATTATTGCCTGCCTCCCGAGAAGTGCGTCGAAGTTGAAGCGGATGGCGTGTCGCTGGTCGTCGATCTGGCCCGGTCGGATTTGCTGCTCGATACGGAGTTGATGCGTTTCGCCGAACCTCATGTGCGCACCGCCCCGCCGGGCAAGAAGCTCTGCCGCATCACGCCGGGAACCATGCAAACGGCCCGGCAACAAGGCATGTCATGGGCGAATGTCGAGTCGTGGTTCGAGCAGCGCACCGGAACGCCCGCTTCGCCTGCCGCGCGCTTCTTGTATACGTCGAAGGAAACGCCGCCTCTGGAAATGAAGCGGCAGGTCGTCTTCCATGTCGCCAGCGCCGAGATCGCCGACGGGCTTTTGCAATGGCCCGGCACGCGCGGTTTCTTGCAAGAACGTCTCGGGCCGACGTCTGTTGTGGTGCTCGAAAAAGATGTCGAAGGCTTATCCACGGCTCTGCGCGATTTGGGCATCGCGATCCGCTTCGAAGGTTGACCCCGCCATCGCGATTGGTTTCAGCGCATCAAGCTTTTCAAGAACGCCACGCCCGCCGCGGCTTCAGCCGGAGAGTTGGTTCCCGGTTCGACGTCGACCGTCAAAAAACCGCGATACTCAATCTCAGTAAAAATGCCCATCATCTCGAGCCAGTCGAGATCGCCGCGGCCGACGGGAGTCAGTCGGGGCGACAGTCCGCGGCGTGCGTCGGTGGCGTGCACGTACACGATTTTCGCATGCAGCAAGCGGGCGGCGCGATAGGGATCGTGGCCGTGGATGAGGAGAAAGCCTGGATTATACGCGATCGCTAGCCCGCCGGTGTTCATCTTGGCGAGGAAGGCGTTGACGGTTTCGGGATCGTCGAGACCGGTCTCGAGGGCGAGAGTGGCTCCCATGCGGTCGCCGAATTGGCCGAGCGTCAGCAGCGCGTCGAGCATCACGGCATGGCGCGGATCTTTCTCGTCCTTGGGGATCGGCCCGGGTTGGATGACGACCGTGCGGCACCCGAGTTCGAAGCTGAGGGTCATCACTTGGCGAAGATAATCGATGCGGGCTTCCTGGCGCTCGGCGATGTCGAGGCCAAAGCGTAAGGGCGCCGCCAACGCCGCCAGGGAAAGCTGATGAGATGTGAAGAGGTAGCGGATTTCGCGCCGCGCCGATTGCGTGAGTTGTTGCGGGGCGAGTTCGCTGGCGGCGATGAGTTCGAGGCCGTCAATCCCCATCTGGCCCGCGATCGGCAGGCAGGCTCGCAATGGCCGAGTCAAGGCTTTCTGACAAAGTCCCAATCCCATCCGTGGCATGTTGATTCTCCGTTGGGGACGGCCATTCGTGCGTGAAATAGCGGAAGGGCCGGGCGATGGTTCGGTACTTGGTTCCGGGCATGCTCACGGTGCCCCACTTCGGACTGCGGATCTTCATATGAGCAACGTAGTCGTCCAGTGTGACGGCTCGCAAGAGGTATTTTTGGTCGCGGAAGGTGAACAGGTCGATGGTGTCGGCCGCGATCTCGACGTTGGGTTGCAGGCGATAGAGGAAAAGGAAGACGGCGGTGTAACCAGGGCCGAAGACCTCCAGCCAACTGCGCAGACCGGTGATGTCGTCGTTGGTGGCCCAGTTCTCCCAGGTATAGCGAGGCTTGTCGACCGAACCGCCGGGGAACTGCCGGCCTTTGACGTCCACCAGGAGACGGGACCCGCAGGCGCCGAGGACGATGAAATCGAGGTTCTTGACGGGGCGATCGCCGAGCATGGCGCGGCGGCCTTCGTCGACGCCGACGTAGCAGAAGCCCTGGGCTTTGAGGTAGCCTTCGAAGGCGGCTTCGTAGGGGTTGTTTCGGTCCATGGG
>JBAXFO010000087.1:0-10647 GCA_037139885.1 Planctomycetota bacterium | reverse complement strand
CCAGTGGGAAGTCCCACCGACGACAACGCCGGTAACGGACGTTTCATTGTCGTTAACCTTTTCCCCGCTGCTGACCCCCGCGTTTTCCTCGCGACGGGTCAGCGGCGGCTTTGTTGCCGCGGCCCTTGTCGATCATCGTCCCAATCGTCGCTTGCCGCCGCTCAACTCCTCGCCCTCTTGCCGCCCTTCGCCTCCTCGGCCTTCCGGGCTTCCCTGCGGATCTGGTCCGTCTTGGCCAGCGCCGCCCTGTGCAACTGGCCGACGCTCATGCACGCGGCGGCGATGTACTTCGCGATGTCGTCGTCCCCGGGCCATCCCTCTTTCTTGATCGCCTTCGCAGTCCATGCGTCGAGGTCGTCGTCGAGTTCCAGGCATGCCTCCACGATGGTCGACATCAGCGTCGCGCAGGGGCTCAACGGGGCGACGTCCTTCTGCTCCCTCCTCCGCTTCTGTGCCTCTTTTTGGTTTCGTTCGATCGCGTTTCGCCAGCGTCGCCATTTGTCGCAGACCCCTTCGAGATGCACGAAGAATAAATCGTAATCGGCCGGGATGCTTCGTCGCCGCCCCCTCAAGCCCAGTGGCTCGTTCCGGCGCCTGATCTCCATCATCAGGATGCGAATGCTCCACGCCTCGCTGATCGCCCGCATCGCGACATCAATCCGTTTCTCCTTCGTCGGCAGTGCCATGAGCCGCATGATGTGCGTCCGCCCAAAGACTGGCTGTTTCCCTTTCTGGGCGCCGCCCTGGACGCGGCGTAGTTCCTCGCACAGAGCATCGAGATCGTCTTGGGAAAAGCCATTCTTGGGGTCAGCAAACTGTTGGGCCTTCCACAGAAAATCCGCGGTGACATCGCTTTCGTCTGCCTTCTCTTCCACGACTTGTTCGTCGTAAGCATTGCGTTTTCCTTTGGCCGCGAGTTTTAATTCGGCCGCCAGATCTCGCCCTATCTTGTGAAACTCTCTAATCCGCCGGATGGCAGTTTTCACCATCTGATTCCGAGTTAGTCGACGGTCTTTGAGCTTGATCTTCGCCACGGCGAACCCTCGCGTGAGAGTGGGATTGGAACGTCACGGTCATGGTATTGCCGACCGTGAGGTTGCGTGGGCCACGCCCAATGGCACTTGTGGGATCTAGTTTCAAATAGGCTTATTTGAATCGACTTGCCGGCTTAGTCGCGGCTCAACGGCTGCGCGACCGTTACCTTCGCGACAGCAACCGCGAGTTTTCGGTGCCTGCATGGACTGTGTCCTCGCACCGAAAGCGTCGGCACGATTCCTTGAAGGTAGGTCGACGCGCCGGTAGACTTCGATTGCGTCGCAAGAGGATGCCGCGGCCCCGATCGTGCCCAACGCAAATCAGGAACCCCCGAATGATCGAGTCACCACCCGGGGCGGATCACCCAGCTCCTCTCAAGTACCACCGCGATATCGCACGACACCTCAAGGCAGCCGAACCGGGCATGTGGTCGTGGTTCGCTTCGTCGCGCCAGCGTGCGGAAGAGGCCGACGCCCTCCGCCTCGATCTCCTCAAGTCGACGTATCGCCTGGACGCCGACGGACACCCGAAGCTCTTCGAGCTTGCCGAGGAATTGCATTCAATTCTCAAGCTGCGCGGCAAGGTCTCGATCTACCATGCCCACGGCGGCGACGGCATCAACGCCTCGCTCGCCTTTCTCCCCGGGGAAGCCCACGTCGTCCTGGCTGGTCCCGTGCTGACCGTGTTGTCCCTGGAGGAGCTGAAGGCCCTCCTCGCTCACGAACTGGCTCACTACCTGTTCTTGGAAGGTTGGGACGGTGAGTTTCTCACCGCTGCCGACCTCGTCCGCGGCCTGGCCGCCGACGTCGCCGCCGGTCCCGAGCACGCCGAAACCGCCCGGCTCTGGAGCCTCTACACCGAACTCTATTGCGACCGCTGGGCCTTGATGGCGACCGGGGGCTTGGGCGCCGCCGTAAGAACGCTGGCGAAGCACCAACGCCGAAGTGATCCGCGAACGCGTTCGCCATCGTTTCCTCGATCACGTCCGCCTCGGCTCACTGCCGCACGCTCAAATCACTCCGGAGCAGAAAGAATGGAAGCCACGCTACAATCGGGGCCGACGTGAACTCGAACACGAGTTCGGCAAGACGATGCGCTATCGCTCGATCCGCGATCTCGTCGCGGGCGATTCGGGGCTGGTCGTCGCCGATCTCAAGCCGGTCTGGCTCATGAGTCCGCTCAGCGTTTCCGATACGCTGCCCTTGGGCGACAAGGGCTTTGATGTCGTGATCTTCGACGAAGCGAGCCAGGTGACTTTGGAAGAGGCCGTGCCGGCGATTTATCGCGGGGCGCAGGTCGTCGTCGTCGGCGACGAGAAGCAACTGCCGCCGACGACCTTTTTCGCCTCGCGCTCCAGCGACGACGAACGCCCGGCCGGCGAAGCCGATGAAAACCCGGGCGACGACTTCGATGTCGGCAGCGATAGCCTGCTGAATCATGCGGCGCGGAAACTTTCGGCGACGATGTTGCGCTGGCATTACCGAAGCCGATCGGAGTCGTTGATTGGCTTCTCCAACGCCCTCTTTTATCAGGGGCGGCTGCTCACCGTTCCCGAAGTTCGCCCCACGTCGACGGCCCTGGCGCCCATCGCCATCCCCGACATCGAGTCGGGCGCCGGCAACGTCGCCCGTCTGCTCGAACGGCCGATCAGTTTTCATCGTCTGGAAAAGGGGGTTTACCAGGGCCGTCGCAATGCCGCGGAAGCCGACTACATCGCCCGGCTGGTGCGCGGCCTGTTGCTCGAAGGAAACGGTCTGAGCATCGGCGTGATCGCCTTTTCCGAAGCCCAGCAAGGCGAGATCGAACAGGCCCTCAATCGTCTTGCCGACGACGACGAAGCCTTCCGCGTTCGACTTGAAGCGGAATGGGAACGCGAAGACGACGGCCAGTTCACCGGGCTGCTGGTCAAAAATCTCGAAAACATCCAGGGAGACGAACGCGACGTCATTCTTCTGAGCGTGTGCTACGGCCCGGGTCCGAGCGGTAAGATGCTCATGAACTTTGGCCCCATCAACCAAACCGGCGGCGAACGGCGGCTCAACGTCGCGTTTTCGCGAGCCAAGAAGCACATGGCGCTCGTCACGTCCATTCGCGGCCCCCAGATAACCAACGATTACAACGACGGCGCCCGTGCCCTGAAGAATTACCTACGCTACGCCGAGGCCGCCTCCGCGGGGGATTTAACGGCCGCTCAGAGTATTCTCTGGGAGATCAATCCTTACGATGAACCGGCGGTGCGGACGGCCGCACGCAGCGCTGTCGTCGCCGAGCTTGCCGCGGCGCTCCGCGGGCAAGGCTTGTCGATCGAACTCGGCGTCGGCCAATCCGACTTCCGCTGCGACCTCGCCCTGCGGCAACCCGGGGAAACGGGATATCAGCTTGGCGTTCTGGTCGATTCGGAAACGTATTATCAAAACGACGACACGCTCGAACGCGATGTTTTCCGGCCCAATTTGCTGCGTGCGTTCGGTTGGCGTATCGCACGCGTCTTGACGCGCGACTGGTTCGAAAGCCCGGCCGCCGTCTTGCGCGATGTGCAGCGTCTGCTGCGCGGCGAAGAACGCGAGACGCCGTCTGTCGCCGAGAAAGTCGTGGCGGTTGCGAGTTCCCAGCCCCCCGCAAACATTTCGCCCAACCGCCGCTATCTGGAGCATAGCGAAGGTTCTTCGAAAAAATTCTGGGAGATCGTTATCGACGGCAGCCAACATACCGTTCGCTTCGGCCGCATCGGTTCCAAGGGACAATCGCGAACGAAGGCGTTCCCCGATGACGCCGCCGCACGCTGTGACGCGGAACGACTGCTCCACGAAAAGGTCGGCAAAGGATATGTTGAGATCAACACAGCGAGCGGCACGTAGATGAACATTGTGTTACGTCATGGACCCCAACGGGGCCCGGTAGCGGTATCCACCTCGATCCGCTTCGATTTTGCATTGAGAGAATTCCATGCGCACCATCCTTGTTCTCGCCATTCTGGCGATCGCTGCCGGGCCGGCGTCATCTCAGGCCCCCCCCACGCGCAGCGGTGCGGCGAAGAAAATGAACGTCCTCTTCATCGCCGCCGACGATCTCAACACCCGTCTGGGATGCTACGGGCATCCGCTCGTCAAAAGCCCGAACGTCGACCGGCTCGCTAAAAAGGGGACGCTCTTTCAGCGTGCGTATTGCCAGTTTCCGCTGTGCAACCCGAGCCGTGCGTCGCTCATGACCGGGATGCGTCCCGACGCCACGGGCGTGCTCGAGAACGCCACGCAGTTTCGTAAGAACCTTCCCGACGCCGTGACCTTGAGCCAGCTCTTTCGCAGCGCGGGCTACCGAGTCGTTCGTATCGGGAAGATTTACCATTATGGCGTCCCCGCGCAGATCGGCACCGATGGCCTCGACGACGCGAAGTCGTGGGACAGGACGGTCAACCCCAAGGGCCGCGACCGCGCGGAAGAAGGCCTCCTCACCAATTACATGCCCAAAGCGAAGGGAATTGGAGCCTCGCTCGCCTGGCATGCGGCCGACGGCAAAGACGAGGAACAGACCGACGGCATGATCGCTCACGAGGCGATTCGGTTTCTCGAGCAAAACAAAAACGATCCCTTCTTCCTGGCGGTCGGCTTCTTTCGGCCGCATGTGCCGTGGTTTGCGACGAAGAAATATTTCGATCAGTATCCGCTGGACAAAATTCAAATGCCGGTCGAACCGAAAACGATTCGTGACGGAGCGCCGCCGATCGCTTTTGGGGTCAATCCGCCGAATTACGGCCTCACTGAGGAGGAGTGCCGCCAGAGCATTCGGGCCTATTATGCGTCGGTGTCGTTCATGGACGCGCAGCTGGGTCTGATCCTCGACGCGCTCGACCGCCTCGGCCTGGCCGAAAACACCATCGTCGTCTTCTGGGGCGACCATGGTTGGTTGCTCGGCGAACATGGCTGTTGGCAGAAGATGCATCTCTTCGAAGAATCGGCCCAGGTGCCGATCGTGATCGCAGCGCCCGGGCAGAAAGCCCCAGGACAGAAAACCGGCCGCGTCGTGGAGCTTATCGATTTGTACCCGACCATCAGTGATTTATGCGGGCTGGCCGCGCCGAAGAATCTGCACGGCCAGAGCCTGCGGCCGTTGCTCGACGATCCGGCCGCGGCATTCAAGAAAGGGGCGTACACGCAGGTGACGCGTGCGCGCGCCAAAATGAGCATCATGGGCCGGAGCGTGCGTACGGAGCGTTGGCGTTACAACGAATGGGGCGTCGCCGGCAAGGAGGGGGTCGAACTCTACGACCACGACGCCGATCCGAAAGAACACAAAAATCTTGCTGCCAATCCCGATTTTGCGAAGGTCGTCGAGGAATTAAAAGCGCTGCTTCGCGAAGGGCAGCAAGGCGTTCGCGGGCCGCAAAGGCCGCAGAACGAATCGGTTTTCGGCGCGCCGGACGATTCCGATCGCGAGGAACGATTCGTCGACTTCGCGCGCCGGCTTCGCACGGCGGCGCGGTTGGATCGTTAGGTCGCCGACTGGCCAAGTCCGAAAGTATCGTATAATACGGCGGTCCCCTCAGGAAAACCGCCAATGCCCCGCGATTTGATTCTCGGAACCGCAGGCCATAACAATCATGGCAAGACCTCGCTCCTCAAGGCCCTCACGGGCGTCGATCACGATCGACTTTCCGAAGAGAAAACGCGCGGCATCTCCATCGATTTCGGCATTGCTCCGCTCGATCTGGGCGAGCTGCGACTCGGCATCGTCGATGTCCCCGGCCATGAACGCTTCATTAAAGACATGTTGGCTGGGACGACCGGCGTCGATCTGGCCCTGCTCGTTGTGGCCGCGAATGACTCGGTCATGCCGCAGACGCGCGAGCACTTCGAAATCCTCAAACTTCTCGGCCTCCGCGGCGGCGCGATCGCGCTGACGAAATGCGATCTTGTCGACGATGCCGTGCTCGCGGTTGTGGAAGCCGACATTCGCAATCTGGTCCGCGGCAGTTTTCTCGAGAACGCCCCGCTGATCCGCACGTCGACGCACAACGGCCGCGGCCTCGATGAAATGAAAGCCGCTCTCGCCGAAGTCAGTCGCCAAGTGGAGCGCCGAACGACCGTTGACTGGTGCCGGCTGCCGATCGAGCGCTCGTTCCTTGTCGAGGGACACGGTACCGTGGTGACCGGTTCGGTCCTGTCGGGCCGTCTGCGCGTCGGCGATGAAGTTGAATGGCTCCCCGGCGGCGCCCGGCTGCGGGTGCTGGCGCTGCAAAACTATGGGGAGCCGGTTGACGAAGTGCGCTGCGGCATGCGGGCGGCGGTCAATCTCGCCGGCCTCGATCATCGCGCCGTCGCTCGCGGGCAAGAGTTGGCGACGCCCGGCTACCTCGCGCCGTCGCGCGTGGTCACGGCACGGTTGCTGTGTCTGGCGTCGGCGCCCCAGCCCATCCAACATCGAGCCGAGATTCGCTTTCACATCGGCACGCGCGAGGCGTTGGGCGCCGTTTCCCTTCTCGATTGCGACGCGATCGCGCCCGGGCAATGGGGGCTCGCCCAGGTCTTCCTTGACGACCCGATCACCGCCAGCTGGGGGCAGCCGTTCGTCGTGCGGGATTCGTCCGCACCGATGACGCTCGGCGGCGGGCGGATCTTGCAACCGGTCGCCAAAAAGATCCGCCCCCGGCATCGCGAAGTTCTCGAACGCATCGAACGCCTCTGGACCGGCGATGATGAAGCCCGCGTGCTCACAGCCGCATGGTTCGGAGGTTTCGCGGGCTTGGCGACCAACGAATTCGTCCGCAACGCCGACATTCCCATCGCCCGCGCACGCGAAGTGGTCGGCAAGCTGAGCGTCGAACGCAAGATCGTCGAGATCGAGTTGGCGCCGCAACGCGTCGTCTTGCTCCACGCCAACACCCTCGAAGCGCTCCAGCAACGGATTCTCGCCGCTCTGGCCGAACTTCACGCGCAAATGCCGCTCGTCACGGCGCACGATCGCTCCAAGATCTTTGCGAAGCTTGCCTATTTGAAAGACGACGCCCTCGTGAATGCGGGAATCGATCGGCTCGTGTCGCAGCGGCGATTGCTCGCCGATGGCCGCCGCGTCGCTCGGCTTGATTTCCAACCGAAGCTCAGCGTCGCCCTGCGCCGCCTCAAGGACGATGTGGTCGAAGCGTTTCAGAAGGCCGGCTTCCAACCGCCGGAAGTCGCCGCCTTCGCCCATCGCGTGGGGGGCCATGCCGCGAAACTCAGAGACCTTTTCGATGTCTGCGTCGCCGAAGGGTTGCTCGTCGCCATCTCGGACACGGTGTATCTTCATGCCGACGTGGAAGCCGAGATGCGTCAGCGCGTCCGCGAGCGACTGCAAACGGGCACGGGGGCGACCGTCGCCGAGATCCGCGACCTGCTTGCAACAACGCGCAAGTTCGCCGTTCCCTTCTGCGAATATCTCGATCGCATGATGGTGACGCGCCGCGTGGGAAATCTGCGTTTTCTCGCCGAACCGCGCACTCCCGCAGAAGGCTGAACCGCGACGCTTGTTCGAACGACTCCATTCTTGTAAATGATCTGCATGGGAATCGCGCCGCCCAACGCACGGCCCAGCGGCTCGTTCGACGTTCGCCGAAAGTCACGAATCATATGGACGTATCGAAGTTCATCGCGGATTACGCCAACGAGCAAACCTGGACGGCGATGCTCCTCGCCGGGGCGCTTCTCGTCGTTCTCGCCTATCTTTGGCTCACCGCTCGGGCCGTCGGCGTCAGCAAATGGTGGCGCATCGGCTATCTGCCCCCGTTGTCGCTGCTTTATCTTTTAAGCGGATCGCGGCGCGTCCTCGCGCCGCTGCTGCTGATGCTCTTTGGCGCCGGACTCGTCGCCACGCCGTTTCTGATGACCCATTACGTGCAGCCGCTCTGGCGCAATCCCTGGGAGAAAACCGTCGACGGCGAACTCCACGTTACGCTCACCGGCCTCACCGATTTCGATTACAAGTCGTTACAACATCGCCCCCCGATCGCCGTCCTGCAGATGGCCAACCCCGATGTGAACGACGCCACGCTGGATTTCTTGGCGGAGCAGAGTCAAATCTACGAACTGGATCTCAATGACACGCAGATCACCGACGCTGGCCTCGCCAAGTTGCAATCGCTCCCCAAGCTCAAAACCTTGCGACTCAAAAACACCAAAGTGACCGACGATGGCTTCAAGCAATTCCTTGCTCCGCGCGATGAACTCATCGAACTCGACGTCCGCGAAACCGACATTCCAGGCGCCACGCTCCGCAACTGGAAGAAGGCCAAAGCCGAACGCAAGTTTCTGAAGTGATCGTCGATCTCCGTCCCCTGCTCAAGGATCGCTCCCATGCCGCTGCAACTTTTTGAAGACGCCTTTGGCGACTGGCGCAACGCCAACTTCCTCGGCTACGCCTCGGACCTCGCCTATCTGCCCGAGGCCGTCGCCGCGCCGAAGTTCCAGGAACTGCTCGGCATGGACGCCCGGCTCATCTCGCGCGACAATACGCAGTGCTACGTTCTCACCAACGCCGAGCACATCGTCCTCGCCTTTCGCGGTACCGAAGCCCCAACCACAATTGATGGACTGAAAGATTGGCTGCTCACGGACGCCATGAATCTCCTGATCGTCCCCGAGGGGCGCCTCGGCACTGATTTCATCGCCGCCGGAGTCTCCGCCCGCTTTCACCAGGGGTTCATCAGCGCCCTCGCTGAGATTTGGGATCCCGTCGACGAAGCCGTCGCTGCCGAACTCAAAGCATCGGAACGGCCGCTCTGGATCACTGGCCATAGCCTCGGCGGGGCCCTGGCCCTGCTCGCAGGCTGGCTTTTTGTCCGCAAGTTCGTGAACGTCCATCAGATCATTACGTTCGGCGGCCCCATGATCGGCAACAAAGACGCCGTCCAGGCCTTCGACAGCGGACTCAAGGGCAAGATCTTCCGCTACGTCGACCCGCGCGACCCGGTGCCGCAGCTTCCGACCATGAGCCTCGTCGCCAACGAGTTCTATCACTGCGAACAGATGATGTGTTTAGGGGAAATGGCGCAGGGCAGTTTCTGGAAGAATCTGGCGGTCAATTCGGTCGGCGGCGTCTTCACCGGCGGCGGCGTCGACGCGGCCTGGAAACACGTTATGGATTGCGTCGGCGCCCATTCCATGACGACGTATCTCACCTATCTCAAAAATCGCCTGAACGCATGAGTCGAAATCGCAGCGCCGCGGCAAACGAGCCGGCAGCCGCGATCGTCTCCATCCTGCTTGGCGGACGGAAAATTCGGACGGGAGTTATTGCTTGTCGAGCACGTCGATCCAACGGGCCACTTCGCGGAGGGCCGCTTCGGACAGATACTCGCGGCCTCGAGCTGGGATCTCGCGGAAGACGGCCGAGTAACGTTTCTCGGCCAGCTTCACACGTGCGTCGGCGATGGGCCGAATGAGCGGGTCGAGTTCTCCGCCCGCCAAATAAAACGCCAGCCGCTGCTGGGCGACGTTGTCTTTCAAAGTTCCCGGCACAGCCCCAACAGTCGCCGCGCCGCGAAAGAGATCGCGATGGCTCGTCGCCAAATGCAGAGCCATCTGCCCGCCCACGCCCATGCCGTGAGCCACGATGCGCTGCCGATCGGCGGTGAATTGCTTCATGACGTCGCGTACGGAATCGATCACGAAATCCGATTCGCTGGCGATCCAACCGTCGGCGTTTTCCGATTTGGGGGCGATCAAGATCAAGTTGTTGTCCTCGCAGATCCCCTCCCAGTTCTCCACGAGATCTTTGATGTCCGCCTCACGATTCTTCCCCGGCGGGTGCAGCCAGACGACCAAACCGTGCGCGACGTTCGGGTCATAATTCTTCGGGACATAAATCCAGAACTTGTGTTCGCCGTCGCCCGTCGCCCGCTCGTTCAACCCCGTTTCCACCTTCCGGGGCTCCTCCTTGGCCTCGGCGGGCTTGCCCTTGAGGTTTTCGAGCGGAGCTCCCGCCTTACCGAAGGTCGCCGGCGTCGCGAGCTTTTCGGGGACAGCCCAATCGGTTCCCGCAAGACTTCCGGGCAACGGATCGAGCGTCAACGAGACCTCGCGCGTCTTGTCGTCTTTACCCTTCACCTCGACCTGAATCTCCATCCCGGGCGTCAGCGCGTTGAGGAGATCGAGCAATTCGTCCCGACCCGATTTCGCCCCGGAAAGCGGCTTCATGGCCTTTTCGAGCCCGATTTTCATGATGCGTTCGCCCGGCTTGAGCCCCGCTTTCTCCGCAGGGCTCTTCGCAAACACCTGGCGAATCTCGACGCCAAGCCGTGGGTCATCCCGTAGCGGCAGGATGCCCAGGAACGGGTGGGCCGTCTCTTGCAGCGAGCCGATCAGGATGAGATCTTTGAGTTCTTCGATCTTGCCGCCTCGTTTGTATTTGAGCGCCACTTTATCGCCCGCGTATTTGACGCCCAGCGCGTGTTGAAGCTGAGCCAAACGGTGAATTGAATGGCCATCGAGTTCCGTAATCACATCGCCGGATTTCAGCCCCGACTTATCGGCCGCCGATCCCTTGCTGACCTGGGAGACCTCCGGCTCGACGCTGTAAATATCGGCGCTCTTGAACCGCACGCCGAGGATGCCCTTTTCCAGATCCTTCCCCGCTTTGAGC
>JBAXFO010000086.1:0-10689 GCA_037139885.1 Planctomycetota bacterium | reverse complement strand
GCCTGATTGGGAGGCAGCGGAATATCCTTGGGCGCGGTGAGCAACAGGGCTGCCAGGACAAATTCGCAAGTGAGCATGGGCGGATCTCCTCCGCTGGGCGCGCACCGGGGACGCTCCGTGGCCCAGGTCGGCGCAGACGGCATGGATGGTCGGATCAATACGAACCGTGGCGCGCGAAGGTCCACGGCTTGGCCTTAATGGCAAGTGCTTAAAAAAGGAGAGCGAGCTTCGCTGAGCGAACGAAGAAAAATTGAATGGTGTCGAGAAAAGTAGATCTCAGCCTGCTCGAACGATGCACGACGGGTTGTCGTCCGCGACAAAGAGGATGGGCCGGAAGGGCGGATCAGCTCTTGGCTGAGGCGTCGGTCGGCTCACCACGTTGCCGTGGCGACCGCGTGAGAGGCAAACCTCTCAAGCAACTTTAGCTCTCAATTACGGCTGAATGCAAGGAAGACTCGGAAATTTGGGGAAACTCGCGACGGCATCAACCGTCATCCCCCTATCTTCACATGCAATTCCATCGGACTTCTGACATCGATTCATCAACAATTTTCGAGTTTTTTACAAGCCGAGTTTTTCTCGTTCGCAAGCCTCTCGAATCTCATGGGAATCTGGCAAACGCCAAACGCAATCGTCGTGCCAATCGTCGGAAGGCGGGCTTGTTGCGAAGCCCCGCTGCACGCGCCAACGCCCTTCCGACGGAGCGCCGCGGCTCTCGAAAGTCTCGACGAACGACCCCGGTTGTGGCTCGTTGACGATGCGGCCGTAAGGATCGCGATCCACCACAAAATCCGAAGCAATCTCTCCTTTTTTGAGAACGTCTGGCGACTGGTTTCTTTGACATTCGCCCCGGGTCGCAGCGCTCGTCCGTTTCGCGGGAACTCAACACCTTGGTCGCCGACAAAAAACATGATTTTTGGATGAGGAAGTCGAATGCCTGCAACGCACAAAACGCTTGCACAACTTGCTCGCACATGAAGCACGAGTCGCTGCTTCGTTCGATTCCTTTGTCCTATGTGGAAGATTGCGAAGGTTTGCTTTCTTCGGAACCCTCCTCCGGGCGGCGAAATGGGGAGAGGGCGGTAAAGTGGCGAATTCGCGCGAAACAAGAGGGGACGAACTGTGCGGGAGAAAAGGTAAACCTGGACGCCACATTATGCCGATGTCTGAAGGGATGACCGCCCATTGCCGGTCGAGGAGGGAACCTCGTGGCCGAAAACAGTAGCGATCTAGTGGTAGAGACCTTCAAACTCACGAAGATCTACCAGAATCGCCAGATCGCTCTTAATGATGTGACGCTGCGTCTCGAACCGGGGCACGTGCTTGGCCTTCTGGGCCATAACGGAGCCGGCAAAACGACGCTCTTGCGCCTGATCCTCGGCCTGCATCGGTCGACGGCCGGGTGGGTGCGCGTTTTCGGCGAGATCATGACGCCCAACGCCGCCTACTTACGGCGTCGCATCGGCTACATCCCGACCAACCCCCAGTTTCCCGACGGCATGACGCCGATCTCGTATCTGGATTATGTCGCTCGCCTGTTCGGCATCCCCGCTCAAGCCCGCAAGCCGCGGCTGGCCACATTGATTCGGGCCGTCGATCTGCTCAACGCCTCGGGCGACTCCATCGACGGCTTCTCGAACGGCATGCTGGCCCGACTCGCGGTGGCGGCGAGTTTGATCAACGATCCCGACCTGCTCATCTGGGACGAACCGACGCAGGGCCTCGATCCCGAAGGCCGGCGCAGCATTCTCGATCTGATCAAGACATTAGCCCGCGAAAAGACGTTGATCGTCTGCAGCCATAACCTCGGCGACATCGATGAGGTGTGCACGCATGCCTCGGTGCTCAGCCAGGGCCATCTGATTTTCTTCGGCTCCTTGCAAGACCTCAAGGGCCGCATGCGGAAGAATCAGTACGACCTCGATGTCGAGGGGGATCAGAAGTCGATCACCAAGGCGTGCAACGTCATCAAGGCGATGGCCGACTTCAAGACCGTCGCCCTCCGGCAGCGGCGGATCGAGCTGCGCATCGGCGATGAGGCGAACATCGCTTCGGCCCTGGCCAACGTGCTCATGACGCTCGCGGATAATAAGGTCACTCTCGTCAGCATTCGCAGTTCCGGGCAGACCGAGCAGGCGTTCCTCGATCTCGTCGAACGGGAAGAGTCGCGCGGCTTCGCCCGGGCGTATCAGCCGGAAGCGGCGTGACAGTAACTCGCCGAACCGCCTCTGAGAGGAGATCCCGCATGGACGCCCCCGCACCGACGCCGCCGCCGTTCAAGGTGAATCATTTTCTGCCCTATGCCGCGGTCTTCTCGGCGGACTTGCGCGCCATGCTGCGAAGCTGGATCTATCGGCTCTGGGCGCTTCTCTCGATCTCGGCCGTCGCAGGTTATCTGCTCTATCGCTTCGGAGCCAAAGACGGCGGCGGCATGGTTCAGCCGGCACCGGAACTGATCCACGATCTGATCACCTGGATCATCTGGGGCAGCCTCACGCTCATCATCGTCCTCACCGCCAGCGCCATCAGCGGCGAACGCGACACCTTCGCCGATGCCGTTCTGTGCCGAGGCATCAGCCGTTCGCAATACTTCCTCGGCAAATGGCATTCGCGGCTCGTGCTGGTGTTGGGCACCTATTTCGCCCTCACCTGCGCGACGTTGCTGGCGGCGGTGGTGATGCTTCATAGCGAGACGCTGTCGATCACAGGATGCTTCGCGGCCATGGCCGTCGTGGGGGCGATTTTGGCGATGATCGTCACCTGCAGCGTGACGGTGAGCGCGCTCTCGAACACGACCGTGATCGCGATCACGCTGGTGTGGATGGCTCTTTACGGCGTCGGCTTTCTGATGTCGCTGTTGCCGCACGAATATCCGTCGCCCGATCGGGCCTTGCAAAACCTGCCGATGATTTTACGCGGGCAGTACGACTGGCACGCGATCAGCCGCATCGCCAGCGGGGCGCTGTCGGTGTCGCTCCTCATGGCGGTGATTGGGATGTTCGGCTTCTCGCGACGTGATGTCTAGCGGTTCGCGTTCGCGGCTCTCCGCAGGAGAGCGCTGACGTAACGCACGAGTGAACGTCGGGCCTGTCAAAACAACCGTCACGCAGGGACGCCGCGATGGAACGTGCGTCACCTCAACGCTCTCCTGCGGAGAGCCGCGAACAAATCTCTAAACGCCGACGCCATCCCCGCCGGCCCGATACCAGCCCATCGTTTCGCTCATGGCGTCGTCGAACGTGTAACGCGGACTGTAACCCAGTTCGCGTTTCGCTTTTTCGATGCTGAAATCGAGATTGAGCCCCATGAATTTGAGCCGGGGGAAGCTGAACGCGGGGCCTTCGCTCGAGCCGCGTAACCGGGCCGCTTTGTCGGCGGTCCAGGTCACCAGCCAGGCCAACCAGAGCGGCGGCGTCAGCGTGGGGCGGGAACAGCCCATCGCGTCCGCGATCGTCTCGATGAAACGCCGCTTCGACACCATTTCGCCATCGGTGAGGTTGTAGATCTGACCGACGGCGCGGTCGCTGGCGATCGCCAGAAAAATCGCATCGATGAGATTGCGCACGAAGATCGTATTGAGAGCTCGCGCCCCTTTCGCGCCGGGATAACGCATCGCCTTCTGACGGAGCGTGTCGATGATGCGCGGCATCACGGTCTTGTCCCGCGGCCCATAAATGAATCCGGGACGCAGCACGACCGCCGGCACGCCGAAGTCGCGTTCATATTGCAACACGAGCCTTTCCGCGAGAGCTTTGGAGTGGGAATAACCATCGCGATGCGACGTGGCGGCGGGGGTGGTTTCGTCGGTGCCGTAATGATGTTTGGCGGCATAAACGCCAAGACTGCTCAGATGCACGAAGCGGCCCAGGGCCTGGCCTTTGCAAGCATCGAGCAAGACGCGCAGGTTGTCGACGTTGGCTTGGATGTAATCTTCGTGCGGGCCCCAGTCGCCGATCTTGGCCGCGCAGTTGACGATCGCATCGATCTCGGCGACCGCTTTGCGCAAAGCCGCGGCATCGGTCGGTTCGCAGCGAACGACGGCGACGCCGGCGGCTTCGAGGGCTTTCGTGTCGCTGCTCGGACGGGCCAGGGCGGCGACCTGCCAGCCGCGGCGTTGACACGCTTCGACGAGATGGCCGCCGACGAAACCGGTCGCGCCGGTGATGAGAATTCGCATGAACGGATCCCGGGGGATGAAGAGCGGCAAAATCGAACGTCGTTACGGATACAGCCCGCGGCGGGTCTTCTCTTTCGCGACGCGTTCCACGCCCAGGCTGAGCGCGGCCAACCGCATCGGAATCTTGCGTTCCTTCGCCACTTTGCGGACTTCCGCGAACGCCTTGAACATCAACTCTTCCAGCTTCTGATTGACTTGGGCTTCGCTCCACCAGAGTTGCTGAATGTCTTGCACCCATTCGAAATACGAGACGGTGACGCCGCCCGCGTTGCAGAGAACATCGGGGATGATGAAAATGTCGCGGCCCGAGAGGATCTGATCGGCTTCGGGAGTCGTCGGACCGTTGGCCCCTTCGGCGAGAATCTTGCACTGAATCTTGTCCGCGTTTTCGGCGGTGATTTGACGTTCCAGCGCGGCGGGCAACAAAATCGTGCACGGGAGCAACAGCAGCTCCTTGGCGCCGATCGGCTGAGCGTCGGGGAAATCTTTGACCAGCTTGCCCTCGGCGATGTGCTTGAGCAGCTTGGCGATGTCGATGCCTTGAGGATTGTGGATGCTGCCGTAGCGGTCGCCGATGCCGATGATCTTGACGCCGCGGGTCGAGAGCTCTTGAGCGGCGACGGAGCCGACATTGCCGAAGCCCTGGACCACGGCGGTGGCGTTGCCGGGGTTGATTTTGATCTCTTGCAAGGCCTGCATGATGCAGTAGGTGACGCCGCGACCGGTGGCCTCGCGGCGGCCGATGCAACCGCCGATTTCGACGGGCTTGCCCGTGACGATTTCCGGGCAGGCATAGCCGACGGACATGCTGTACGTGTCCATGATCCAGGCCATGGTTTGTTCGTCGGTGCCCAGATCGGGGGCGGGAACATCGATGCGCGGGCCGATGATGGGCAGAAGCTCTTCCGTATAGCGGCGCGTCAGGCGTTCCTTCTCGCCGATCGAAAGTTTGTCGGCGTCGACGGCGACGCCTCCTTTGGCGCCGCCGAAAGGGAGCTTCATGATGGCGCACTTCCACGTCATCCACATCGCCAGGGCAGCCACCTCGCCCAGATCGACGCTGGGGTGATAGCGAATGCCCCCCTTCGAGGCGCCGCTGGTCATGCTGTGTTGCACACGGTAGCCCGAGAAGGTGCGCGTGGCGCCGTCGTCCATGCGCACGGGGACCGACACCACCATCGCCCGCTTCGGATAACGCAGGCGCTCGAGGATGTTTTGGTCGATGTGAATGAGAGCCGCCACCGAATCGAGCTGCCGGCACGCCATCTGATAAATGGGTGAAGCATCGTAGATGGAAGGGGGAGAGAGATTAGCGTCCATGGCGGTCGCGGCCTGTGATGATAGATCAAACAAAGTGGCGCGGGAGATGAGCCCGCGCCATGGGGTCAACTTACGGGACCACGCGGGGCTCGGCCATGTCCGGCCGCGGCGAACCGCTCGAAACCTGGGGATGAAAGAAATGCGCGCGCTCGTTGTCGGCTGCGGTTACCTCGGTTCGCGCGTCGCCGCGCTCTGGCAGGCGGCGGGACATCACGTCTGCGTCACCACGCGCGACCCGTCGCGCGCCGATTCGTTTTACGGCCAGGGCCTGCACCCGATCCTCTGCGACATCACTCAGCCGGCGACGTTGAAGTCGCTGCCGGAGGTCGACGTCCTCGTCTGCGCCGTGGCCCGCGCTCGCACGGCCAACGTTTCGATGCACGAGCTCTATGTCGATGGCCTTCGCGCCTTGCTGGAGAATGTCCCTCCGCCGGCCCGTTGGTTGCACGTCAGCAGTTCGAGCGTTTACGAACAAACCGATGGCGGCTGGGTCGATGAAACGTCCGCGACCGAGCCGCAGGAACAATCCGGCCGAGTGATCTTGGAAGCGGAAAATGTCTTGAATTCTCTGCACCCCGACGCCGTCGTTCTGCGGTTTTCAGGCATCTACGGCCCCGGTCGCTGGCTGCGCAGCCAATCGTTGTCGGCAGGCGAGCCGATCGTCGGCGACATGGAGAAATGGCTGAATCTGATTCACGTCGACGACGGCGCCGCCGCAGTGGCGGCCGCCGCGGATCAGGCCGCGCCGGGGCAGATTTACAACATCTGCGACAACGAACCGGTCCGTCGCCGCGCTTTTTACACCCTCATGGCCGAGCGTCTCGGCGCCCCCGAACCGAAGTTCGTCTTGCCCGCTCCCGGCGCGCCGCTCCCCCCGCATGAGCGAGGCAATCGCCGCATCCAAAACCGCCGCCTCCGCGAGGAACTTGGCGTCGTGCTCGCCTATCCAACGTATCGTGAAGGGCTGACTGCGCGATGAATGAGCGCGAAGCGGATCACGACACCGCGCCCAGCGGCAGGCGGAAGGTTTCGGCGACGGCGGCGTTGGTGACTTTGCCCTGATGGATGTTGACGCCCTGGAGCAGGCCGACGTTCTTCTGAATGCTCTCCAGGAGACCGCGGTTGGCGATTTGCAGGGCGTAGGGCAGGGTGACGTTGCACAGGGCATACGTGCTGGTGCGGCCCACGGCGCCGGGCATGTTGGCGACGCAATAGTGGACGACATCTTCTTCGATGTAGGTGGGTTTGCTGTGCGTGGTCGGGCGCGAGGTTTCGAGGCAGCCCCCCTGATCGATGGCGACGTCGATGATGACGGCTCGTTTGGGCATGCGTTTGAGGTCATCGCGGCGGACGAGTTTTGGGGCGAGGGCGCCAGGGATCAGGACCGCGCCGATGACGAGGTCGGCCGTGGCGAGGCACGCGAGAATGTTGTGGCGGTCGCTGTAGAGCGTGGTCACGTTGGGGGGCATCACGTCGTCGATGTAACGCATGCGATCGACGTTCACATCCAGCAAGATAACGTTGGCCCCGAGCCCAGCCGCCACCTTCGCCGCATTGGCCCCGACGACGCCGCCGCCGAGCACGACCACATTCGCGGGCAAGACGCCCGGCACGCCGCCGAGCAAAATGCCGCGGCCCTCGAAGGGGCGTTCGAGATATTTCGCTCCTTGTTGAATGCTCATGCGCCCCGCGACTTCGCTCATCGGCGTGAGCAAGGGGAGAGCGCCGCGGGCGTCGCGGATCGTTTCGTAAGCGATGGCGGTGATGCCCGATGTCATTACGGCCCGCGTCAACGCTTCGCTGGCGGCGAAATGAAAGTAGGTGAAAACGACTTGCCCCGAGCGCATGAGAGGCCATTCTTGGGGCAACGGCTCTTTGACTTTGACGATGAGATCGGCGCTCGCCCAAACTTCGGCGGCGGCGGGGACGATCGTGGCGCCGTGGGCCGAGTAGGTCTCGTCGGCGATGCCGCTCCCCTGACCTGCGCCCGTCTGCACCAACACGCGATGTCCCGCACGCGTCAATTCCTCGACGCCGACAGGCAGCATCGCGACCCGATATTCATCGGTCTTCACTTCTTTCGGCACGCCAATGGTCATCATGAGAATTCACCGGGAGAGAAAACAAAGTCCGAGCCTCCGTTTATGATAGGCAGCGCCCTTTCGGGATGTCTCGCCAAAGTCCCCCCACGGGGCCTATGATGACAAGACGGGCGAAGCGAGGACATTTTTCATGAGCTCATGGCGCGACTGGCTGCTGGGGAAACCGAAGATGGACAAGGCGCCGTCATGGGCTTCGTTCTTCTCCAAGGAGCAGTTTGGCGTCTTTTGCAATCTCATCGAGTTGCACTTTCAACACAAACATCAAGCCGTCACCTGGGGCGAAGGCATCCTGACTCTCAAGCCCGAAGATCCGGGCGGCCTGCATCAACTGGGCCTCGTGAACCTCGCCCAGCTTTGCGCTCGCAATGTCGAGAAAGATTGGCCGACGATCATCGACGATCATTTCAATACGCTCGACAAAAGCCAAACCGAACAACGCGTGCTCGAACAACGCCTGCCCGATTTCGAACGGGTCCGCGATCTGCTGTCGATCCGCTTATGGCCCGAAGATTATTTGAAGGAACTCGATGTGGGCCGGATGATCCATCGCCGCGATGTGCCCGGGGCGATCTCGGCGCTGGTGTACGATCTGCCGTCGTCGATTCGCAATGTGACGCCCGACGAGGCGCAGTCGTGGGGACGCGATATCGACGAGCTTTTCGACATCGCCATCGAGAACGTTCGCGAAACGTGCATTCCCGATGTCAGCGAACAAGATCTCGGCGACGGACTCAGCGTCACCATGCTGTCGGACGAGAGTTTTTTCGTCGCCAGCCATGCGCTCACGCTCGAAAAACACTATCCGCAATGCATCGGCGATTTTGGGGCCATCGTCGGCGTTCCCCATCGCCATGTGCTGCTCGCGTATCCGATCAATTCGGTGAGCGTGATGCAGGCGATTCCCAAGTTGATCGCCGTCATTCTCGGCATGGAACGCGATGGGCCCGGATCGATCAGCCCGCGCATCTACTGGCTGCAAAACGGCGAGTTCGTCGATCTGCCGTTTCGGATCGAAAACAACACGCTCAATTTCGCCCCGCCCGAATCGTTCTTGGAGATGCTCAATTTACTCGGGGACGATCCCGACGAGTGAGGCGTCACATCCACCGTTAAGGTTCATCAACTCAATAGTCGGCCATCACTTCGCCTCCGGCGCGGGTGCCGAGAGCGCGCCATGTTTCCGGGGCGATGCTCGAACTGACGGTGCGCACCGAGCCATCCATGAGCACGACGTTGACGACGCCGCTGTGGTAGCTGCGCGACGTGACGGCGGCATAGGTATCGCCCGCGTTCGATTCCGTGGCGCTGACGAAATCGACGTCGTAATCGACGCCGCCGCTCGAGTATTTCACCACGGTGTTGGGGGGAAAGGCCGTGGTGAAGCCCGTTTCATGAACCTTGCCGTCGACCCACTCGCCATGCGTGAAGCTCGTCGTGCTGAACGTCCCCAGCGACATACCGGGAGGAGGTAGCGTGCCGACGCCTGCCGCCGCCGTGGGAGGCGTCGCGACGGGATCGTAACGCGTGGTGTTCGCCGAAGAGCCGATCCGGTTGGTGAAACCTTTGACCTCCGAGAGGCCGAGCGTGTTGCTCATGCCGTCGATGAAATCGCGCGGCTTCATGCCGCGAACGGCGGAAAAGGCGCCGTCGCCGATTTGAAAGCCCGTCGCCTTCTTGAGGAGCACGCCGTAGGTGCCTTGATTGGTCGCATAGCTGAGCATCCAGTGATTGCCGTTGGAACTGATGCGGTCCTGCTGATCGACCGGGCAGACGAACGTGGCGACGCGCTGGGAGGAGATGGCCGTTTGCGTGCTATACGAGATCGTGAAGTCGATATTGCGAAAGAGGGCCTCTTGCTCGATGTGGGGCAGGATGCGCGCCATGGCGGACCAGGGGGAGACGGTGGTCACCGTCGTGCCGTCGAACTTATAGATGCCGTTGGAGGGGAGCGCCTTGTTGGCCGCCATGTAGTTGTGCATGGCCAGGCCGATTTGCTTCATGTTGTTTTGGCACTGAGTGCGAGCGGCGGCGGCGCGGACATTTTGCACGGCCGGGACAAGCAAACCGATCAAGATCGAGATGATGGCGATGACGACGAGCAATTCGATGAGCGTGAAAGCGTACCGCGGCCGCGAATGTCGCATGAGCTTCTCCTTCGAAAACGAATTTGCGAAAGAGGCGCATTGCGGACGAACGCGGGCAGGTGGGACCGTTGTTCGGGTGGCGGAGCAGCCTCGGCGGGATGACAATGAAACTCAGTCTCATTATCTTCTTGAAGTTTAGCGAGGCATCCGCAAACGTCAACAAGAAAAAACGCGACAACTGCATCGTCGCGTTTAATCGAACAGGCATCGTCCCTGGGCGATTCGCTGCAATTGTCGTGCGCACGAACGGGCGCGGGCGGCGTCGCCCGGCAACTCGAAAATGCTCTTCATTTTGACGAGCCAGGCGGGATGCAAAATGCTCGTCGAATCGATCTTGGCGATCACTTTGCGGGCGCTCGCGATTTGTCCCGTCGAAGCCCAGACGAAGGCGAGATTGAGCCGATAGTGAAGGAGATGGGGCGCGAGCCGGACGGCGCGCTTCAGAGAAGGGACAACTTGCCGGGCCGTCGCCCCCAAACGTTGGAGGTAATAAGCCGTGCCGAAATGGGCGTGATGGCGCTTGGGATGGCGCCTCGCCAAGATGCGGCACGCTCGCAAGGCTAACTTGTCTTTGCGGAGGCGGCCGAGCGAAGCCGCGATGCCGGGCAACAACTCCGACGGGCAGCGGCCCTTTTGCAGCAAATGCCGAAAAAGCAGAATCGCCAGGTCGGGCTTGTCGGCGCGGCAATAGCATTCCGCCAAGACGCGCTGGCCCAGAGGGCTCAACGGAATCAGCGCCGACGCCGATTCGAGAGCGTGGTGCGATTCGCGCCATCGGTCGAGATACCATAGAGCGTTGCCCAGCGCCTGCCAAAGTCGCCCTTCGTGCGGAAAGGCGGCCAACCCTTCGCGCGCGATCGCGGCGACATCGGCGTGTTGTTTCACCTCGAAGAGGTCGGCGGCTTGCTGCAACCATTCATCGGCGGATTTCATGTGGGATGTCCTC
>JBAXFO010000085.1:0-10723 GCA_037139885.1 Planctomycetota bacterium | reverse complement strand
GATTTCATCCCACCAATGTCCTCATGACGTTTGCCGCAACGATTGCGGTCGTCAGCGTCGTTCCGAGCTTCCGCGATGTGGTCCGTGAGCGGGACGTGAAGCCGCCATGAGGCGTTGACATAGCCTCGCACTTTCGACGCATCGCTTAGACGGCCGCCAATTTCGCGATCGCGACATCGTGCAGAAAGCCGTTCGTGGCGACGAGTCCGTGCCGCTGCCAGGCGCCGGGGAGGCCGTAGAGGAGGCCTTGGTTTTTGAGGCCGGAGACTTGGCCGCCGGCTTCGGTGACGAGGATGTGGCCGGCGGCGATGTCCCAATCGTGGAAGGCGTTGTAGTCGTTGAGATAAATGTCGGCTTCGCCGCGGGCGACGAGGGCGAGTTTGACGCCGGCCGAGTAAGTTTCGACGATCTTGGCCGGGCTCAGGGCGGCCACGAGCGGCGAGGGGTTGGCGGGGCCTTTGGTGTGGCTTTGCGTGAGAGTCGCCTCCGCAAGCGTGGCGGTTCGCGAGACCAGGCAGTTCGTCGGTTCCTGGCCGCGATCGTGGCGCCAGCAGCCCTGACCGCGGACGGCATAGGTAAGGCGCCCGAACACCGGCTGGGCGACGATGCCGACTTCGAGATTGCCTTCTTTCACGAACGCGACCATCACGGAAAATTCGCCGTTCTTGCGGGCGAAGCCGCGGGTGCCGTCAATGGGGTCGACGATCCAGAGCCGGGCCCCGGTGGTGGGGGCCGACTGGACGGTAGCGGTCGCTTCTTCGGCGCAGAGAGAATCCGTGGGAAAAAACTCGTGCAAGGTTTTCAAGATGATTTCTTGCGACTGGCGGTCGGCTTCGGTGGTGATGTCGGCGGGGGCGTTGGCGATGACCTCGAAGCGGTCGTACGCTTCCAGCAGATACTTGCAGGCTCGGTTCACGGCTTCAAGACCTGCGGTCAATTCGGCAGACATGGAGTTCCTTTCGGGCGGCGCATCTTGCTTCGAAGTTTTGTAGGGCGGGCCCGAGCGGGACGCGAAGCCCACCAAAAGGCGCTGAAACTGGACCCGTAACGGCGGCTTTCGGTGGGCTTCGCGTCCCGCTCAACCCACCCTACGGAAGTCCCCATGCGAATTTAAATCTTCACATCGGGCATGCTGCTCGTCGGCGGCGCGGCCATACCGGCGAACTCATTGAATTCAAGATATTGGAGGTGGCGGTAGAGGTCATTGGCTTGCAGCAATTCGCGGTGATCGCCTTCGTCGGCGATCTTCCCTTCATGCAGAAAAAACACCTTGTCGCAGGACTTCAGCGTCGACAGGCGATGCGGGAGAAACAAGACGGTGCGGCCCGGCAAGATTCGAGCGTAGGTGTCGTCGATGATGCCCTTGGTGTCGTCGTCGAGCGGGACGGTCGTCTCCTCGATGATCAACAAAGCCGGGTCGCGGAGGATGGCCCGGGCCAGGGCGATGCGAAATTTCTCGCCGATGCTCAGCGGTTGGCCGAGATCGCCGATGGGGGTGTCGTAGCCTTTCGGAAGCTTCTGGATGAACTGATGGGCGTGGGCGATCTTCGCCGCCTCGATGATGCGAACGAGGTTGAACGTGGGATCGCCGCACGCGATGTTGTTGGCGACGGTGTCGTTGAAGACGAGGTTGTGTTGCAAAACGGTCGCCACTTGCACGCGGAGCGAATCGAGGGTGACCTCGCGGATGTTTTTGCGGTCGATGCGGATTTGGCCATGGCCCGGATCGAGGAAGCGCGAGAGGAGATAGACGAGGGCGTGCTTCTCCATTTCGTCGGGGCCGACGAGGGCGACCTTCTGCCCGGCCTTGATGCTCAGCGTGACTCCCCGAAGCAGGCGTTTGCCGGTGCCCGGCTCTTTGAGGGAAACGTTGTCGAAATCGAGCGATCGGCTGAGAGCCGGTAGGAATTCGGCGTCGCCCGCCTGGCCGACGCTACCGGGACGGTCGAGGAATTCGAACAACACTTTCGCCGACTCGCGAGCGCGGCGCAGATTGCGGCGGGCTTCCAGCCAGGCGACGGCGGGCCAATAAAGCGTCACAAGGGCGACCGTCATGATGAGCGCGCTGGTGACGCCGAGCGAACCGCCGAGAACGATGCGGCCCACCAGATAAAGCACCAAGAGCGACGCCACGATGGCGATGACGCGGAACAAGCCGCGATAGACGCCTTCGCCCCGATAGCGCGAGCGTTGCGCGTTCGCATAGCCGACGAGTTGTTGTTCGAAACGGCCGAGGTTGAATTGCTCCATCAAATAGACTTTGACGAGCCGCATCAGCATGAGGCTTTCTTGCAACAAGGCGAGTTGTTCGCCGCTCGCGCGTTCGGCGACGCCGACTTTCAAACGATAATGAGCCGCCACTTGCCCGGCCACGAACCATGTCAACGTGCCCAAAAGCAAGAAAACCACGGCCAGCCAAACGTTCACGAACAACGCGAACAGCAAGACCAGGCCGAACTTCACGGGCTCGCGGAAGTATGTCTTCAAATGGAGGATCAGTCCTTCATGAACGCTTTCGAGATGCCGAGTCGACACGCCGACCGCTTCCGACGGCCCTAGCGAACGAAACGCGAGCGTCCCGAGGCGATAGGTTTGCAGATACAACGCACGCCGCAAACGTGTGATCGCTTCGATGACGGCCCGAGCGGCGAGCAAATTGCCGACGAGGAAGCAGAGCGCCCGTATGAGAGTGATGAGCAGCGCTGCGAGAAAGAGGCCATGCAGATAACTGTCGGAGCCGTGCTTCCAGGTCCACTCGTGGGAGCGGGCCAGCGGTTCGACGAGCCAGCGCTGATAACTCGATTGCGTCCGCGTGACCAGACCGAGAATGCCGAAGTCGTCGAGATCGCGGCTCAGGGCGACGCGGGCGCCGAAGGCCTGAACGTTTTTCTGAAGCGCCTCGCGAACGTGGTCGCCGGCTTCGGGGCTCACCGCGTCGCTCAGAAACACGGGCAACTCCGCCATCCAAAGCAGATCGCGACGCGTTTCGAGATCGGCCTTGGAGAGCTTGTCGAAATCTTCGATGGCCGCCAAACGTTCGATGGCGGGGTCGCCGAGTTTGAGTTCGCGCACGCGATCGACGAGGGCTTTGATGCGTTCCTTGCGTTCCGCCGGATCGGCCGGTAAGGCCATGGCGGTGAGAAACGCGTTCGCCTCGGCGCGCGGCAGTTGGTTAAAACAAGGCACCCGGCCCTGATTCACGCACAGATCGAAGAAGAGGCCGAGGAGCACGAGCAAGGCGACGAAGAGAACGCCCGTGAAAAGCGAGGCGGACAGCGCGACCCACGCCGAGACGCGACTGAAGCGGAAGAAATCGAGAGCTCGGTCGAAACCTTGCGAGGCCATGTTCGCCGATCCCAAGAGAAATTCGATTTTGGGGCAAACCTATTGTATCTGATGCACCGGCCCTCGTGGGGACGGGGATCAATCTGGGTTGCTCACGTTCGCGCTGCCGCCGCCGCCGCGAACGCGAATGCCCTGGAGTTGCACGAGGCGGACCTGGGCCGACTCGGCATGCCGCGTACCGGGGCAGGCGAGAACGACGCGCTGAAGATAGTATTCCGCCCGTTGCGGCTGCCCTTTTTGCAGATGGCTATCGGCGAGGGCGATGTAAATGTCGCCGAGACGATCGCTCAGCGAATCGGCCGCTTGTTGCAAGAGAGCTGGGTTGGCTTTCATCTCGCTCATGAGGGCGATGCCGTCCTGGCCTTCGGGAAGATCGACGTAATCGCGGGTCAACGTCGCACAACGTTCCAGACAGGGGACCAGATCGCGGTGCTTGTAAAATTCGCGCGCCTGGGCGAGCAATTCGCGAGCCCGCAGCGAACGCAAGGCCAGCGATTTCTCCTGCGAGGTCTGATCCTTGAGACGCACGAGCAAATCGTTCGCCTGCCGCGCGGCTTCGACGCCGGGAAAATATCGTACCGTGTCGCTCAGGTGGGCGACGGCTTCGCTGGTCTGTCCCTTCTCGTGCAGATCGCGCGCCTCGCCGACGCGTTCCATGGCCTTCTGCTCGATGGCGTCGAGATATTTCTGCACGTGTTGATGAATCGCGCGGCCTTTGGGATCGTTCAAAATGGCGCGGAAGCCGGCGATGGCGGTTGGATAATCGCCTCCCTGCATCTTCATCGCGGCCAACTGCATTTCCTTTTGTAAATAGTCCGGAGCTTGCAGCGAAATCGACAGCCGTTGGAGCATGTCGTGAAACGATTCGGCTTCTTGATAGCCTTTGAGATAAGGACGTTCTTCGGCTCGCAGCGGCCGATTGCGGAATTGCAGGTCGACGATGCGGCCATCGGACGCGGCGGCCACGAACGTGGGGTAGTTCTCGATCCGCAGCACGTCGGTCAAGTGGGCTTCGCGCTCGGCGTCGATCTTCAGCGGGATGAAGCGTTCGTTCATGAGCGTCATGATGCGGGGATCGCGAAATGTGCTTTCGTCCATCTTCCGGCACCAGAAACATCCGGGCGTGCCGAAATCGATGATCAACGGAAGATTCTTTTCCTGAGCTTCCTTACGAGCGGCATGGTAATCCGATCGCCACTTCACTTCGGTCCACTGCGACGTGAGCACCGTCCCGCTTTCCTGAGCATGAGCCCGGGCATGCGCGGAAAGGACCGCCGCGAGCAGGGCGAGTTTCCAGAAGTGTTGGGACATGATGCACCGTCGCTTTCGTCGCGGTTCGTCGGTTCTCGGTCGAACGCCGAAAACCGAGTCGTTTCATTTCGCTCGCGGATGGGCCTTGCGATAATTTTCCTGCAGCTTACCCGTCGTTACGTGCGTGTAAATCTGCGTTGTCGTCAAACTTCGATGCCCCAAAAGTTCTTGCACGCTGCGGATGTCGGCTCCGTGGTCGAGCAGGTGCGTGGCGAAGCTGTGGCGTAAACTATGCGGGCTCGCGTCGGGGTCGAGTCCCGCTTTGAGGACATACTTGGCAACGATACGGGCGACGCTGCGGGATGTCAGCCGGGTGCCGTTCTTGTTGAGAAACACGGCGTCGAGGCCCGCCTTTTTCTGTTGAGCGAGCAAGACTTCGCGTGCGGCGAGCCAGGCTGATAGAGCCGCACGGGACGTCGCGCCGAAGAAGACGAGCCGTTCGCGTTTGCCCTTGCCGCGCACCGTGGCCACGCCGTCGGCGAGATCGAGGTCGCTCAGATTCAGCCCGGTCGCCTCGCTCACGCGCAGTCCCGCCGAATAGAGAGTTTCGAGGATCGCTCGATCGCGCTGGCTCAAAAGCGCGTCGTCTTCGGGAGCCTCCAGAAGTTTCCCGACCGCCGCCTCGGGAAGAAAGTTCGGCAACTTCTTCTCCTGGCGCGGCCCACGCAGGCCATCGGCGGGATTCGTGGCCACGACGCCCCGGCGGCACAGAAATCGGAACCACGACCGCACGGCCGCGATACGCCGGGAGATGGTCGATTTTGCGTAATCTTGTTCGTGCAGCCAGACCATGAACGACCGCAGGTGCCGGCTCGTGACGGCGTTGACCGCCCCCTTTGCGCCGGCGTTCGCGGTCAAGAACTCGACGGCCTGCGTCAAATCTTCGCGATACGACTTGATCGTCAGCGCGGAAGAGTTCTTCTCCAGGGCGAGATAACGCAAAAATTCCGCCAGGGCCTGTTCCATCGCTTGCGCCTCAGGCATCGAAATGCCATTCATCCCCGGCCGCGGTCAGCGCTTCCGCCGATTGCTCGCGTGCCTTCTTGGTGAGAACGAGCACATCGAACCAGGTGAAGCCGCTATCGGGCCGACCCGCCATTTCACGCATGGATTCGATAAGGGTTTCGCGACTGGTGTCGTCGTAGACGAACACGAACCGTTCCTCGCCCTTCACCAGGGCGAGAACATTGAACTCATGGGCCATGAAACCCTCGCCGAACGCACAGCAGATCTTCTCCGCTCTGGTATCGGCCCGGGATTCTGCGAAATGCGTCGCGAAATGCCCGGAATCCCGCAGTCGCCCAAAACGAGCCCGGCACAGTGAGAGGAAACCGCCCTGTTTAACATGGGATCCCGGCGCTGGGGCGTAACTTTTCAATACAAAGGCGTTTGCACCACAGAGGCACAGAGAGGTTTTGCAAGCGGGATCTTGATGCGGGCGATTTTGAATAAGGGGAGGAATGAGAACTTGGAGCCGGCAATGCCGCAACTTTGCACGACCGACTCTCTGTGCCCTCTGTGTCTCTGTGGTTCAAACCGCATTTTCCAAGCCGATGTTGTGCCGTCTAGCGCAAGTGGTTCAAGCTCTTCAAGCCAACTTCCTCGCGGATACGCAGCGGCTCGCCATACCTGGCGCCGATCAAATATCCCCAGTACGCCGCCAGGGCGCGCACATCGTCGAGAAACGTCGGCGGCTTCGTCGGCTTGCCTTGAACGAACTGCGAATGGTAGCACGAAACGACTTCGAGCTTCTTTTCCAGGTGTGCCGACACATCGACGACGAAGGAGGGTTGGGCGTGCATCCGCAAGTGCATGCTGAAGAAGTAGATGATCTTCTGGGGGTAAAACGGCTCTCCCGGCATGTCGGTCTTGGAGAGCTTCGCCCAAAACCGGGCGGCGTCGACGAGGGCGCTGGCGGCGACATGATCGGGGTGGGCGTCGTCCCAATAATGCGTGATCAAAACCCGTGGCCGCAGCTGCCGAATAGCCCCGGCTAACTTCGCTCGGCTTTCCAGATCGGCGACCAGCGCGCGATTCGTGAGGCCCAGATTGCCGCGATAATCGAGCCCCAGAAGGGCGGTCGCCGCCGCCGTTTCGCGAACGCGAATCTCGGGCGTGCCCAGAGGCGTCGGTTCGCCGCTGGTCAAATCCAGCACGCCGACGCGGGCCCCTTCCGCCTTCAACGACAGGATCGTACCCGCCAGACACAATTCCGCGTCGTCGGGATGGGCGGCGATGACGAGATAATCGAGCGGGAGCGAATCGATCATGGGCGAATTCTTATTTTGGGAAGGATGGCGAATTTACGTTAAGTTTGCCGCCCAACGCCTTGAAATTCGTTCGGGCAATGCTAATATCCCTATTCTCGTACGATCCCGCAAGGGGTGGCCGACCTCGAATTTCGCGATTGGCGGCGGCGAACGGAAACTTGGCGATTCGTTATGGCTTCCAAACGAACGGACACAGTCAACGTCGCGGTCACCGCCGAACGGGCCCAGCGTCTTTTCCGGATGCTCAATCTTCTCGGCAAGGGCCCGCAAACTCGCATCGCCCTCACGCGTAAACTCCGCCTCGCCGTCCGCGGCTTCTACCGCGACCTGGAAACTCTCCGCGACGTCGGCATTTCCATCAAACTGCAAGACAGCCGCTACACCCTGCAAGACGACCTCGCCGCCGCCCTTCTGCGTCTGCCCTTCCCCGACCCCGGCCTCACCCTCGGCGAAGCCCGCCAACTCGCCCGCGGCCGACTCGTCGTCCATCGCAAAATCCAAGCGCTTCTCGAAAAAGTTGAGAAGTAACCTCCGCAGCAGAGGGCCTCAGGGCGAACGTTCCCCTTCCGGGATCGTGCGTCCGTGGGGGTCGTGGTCGCCGACGAGTTCGGCGGCGAGTTTGGCTTGCACCTCGGGGCCGAGATAGTGTTCGATTTCGGTCGCCGAGGCGTGGAGGTGGTCAAGGGGCAGGCCGAAGTTGTGTTCGAGATAAGCTTCCCAAAGGCGATGCGCGCGGACGATCGACTGGGCTTTCTTGCGGCCGGCAGGGGTGAGCGCCGACTTGTCGACCAGGTGTTTGCGGGACAAGTTCCAACGGGTGAGCGTGAGCATCGTGGCGGAAAAGGCGTGATCGCGGGGCGCGGCCGGCCGGGCGGGACTTTCTTCCGTGCGATACATCGCCGCCAGAATCTCTTCCTCCGCCATCCGTGCGGTCAATCGCATGCGGCGCACGGCATGAGCGATGACCCCATAACGCGGCGCGGCCAGTAGGGCGACGACGAACTGCCCGCCCGCCGCAACCACGATCATCCCCGAGGCGCTGCAACTCAAAAGCGCCGGCGACGCGATGACATAGCCGAGCACGCAGGCCGAGCACGCAAAGCCGACCGACAGCGCGAGCATGGCGGGCAAGCGATCGGTGAGCAAGCGGGCGGTCGCCGGGGGGACGACGAACATGCCGAGCACCATGATCGAGCCGAACGACTCGAACGCCGCCACGGTCGACCCGGCCGTCAACGCGACGAGAAGGTAATGCAGAAACATCACGGGCAAGCCGAGCGTTTGGGCGAGGCCCGGGTCGAACGTCGCCAGCTTCAATTCCTTCCAAAACGCCACGACCGCAGCGACCGTCACGCCGCACACGACGAGCAGCGGCCCGAGCGCATCGGGGATCGGCACGCCCCACCAGTCGGTTGTGAAAGCGGGGGTCAGTTCGAGCATGCTGAACGAGATGCAGTGCAGGTCGATATGGACTTTTCCCAGGTACGTCGAAATCAGCAAGACGCCAAGAGCGAAGAGCGACGTGAACACGACGCCCAGACTGGCGTCGGACGAAACGCCCGCGCGCTGCGTCAGCCACTGAGACGTCAAGGCGGTGATCAAGCCGAAGAGCGTCGCTCCGAAAATGACCGGCAAGCCCGTGATCTCGTTCGACAGCATGACGGCGATCGCTATGCCCGGGAGCACGCCATGCCCGACCGCGTCGGCCAGGAGACTCATGCGTTTGAGAAGGAGAAAGCAACCGAGAATCGCGCACGGCAACGCCGACGCCGCGGCGACCGCGATGGTCATCAACGCGTTTTGCACATCCAGGCTGAGCGCGAAATCGTTCATGGTTCCTTGGCTTCGGTTGGCGGAGCGCTCGTCCAGTGCACCAGCCCGCGGGCCCGGCCAAAGGCGACGGAGACCACGAACGTCGCCGCAGCGGACAAGATGATCACGGGCCCCGTCGGCGCCCGCGGCAGTTGGATGCTGAGGAACGTGCCCATCGCTCCCGAGCCCATGCCGATCAGGCCGGCCAAAATCAACATGGTTCCCAGGCGATTCGTCCAAAATCGGGCCGCCGCCGCCGGGATGACGAGCAGCGCCGCCACCAGCAACGCCCCAACCGCCGGCAACCCCAACACCACGGCCACGGCGATGAGGAACATGAGCAGCAGATCGATCGCCCCCGTCGGCCAACCTTGAACGCGTGCGAAGGGGGCGTCGAAGGCGACCACCGTCAGTTCTTTCATGAGAAACGCCGTGATCCCCAGCGCCACGACCGCAAGCCCCGCGATCCAGACGACATCTTCGAAGAGCATCCCGGCCGTTTTGCCGAAGAGAAACGATTCGAGCCCCGCCTGCCCCGAGCTGGGCCGATTCGCGAGCAGCGTCAAGCCGACGACCCCCGCGGCATAAAAGACGCTGAGCACGATGCCGATGCCCGCGTCTTCACGTAATCGGGAAAATCTCTGAATGCCGGCGAAGGCCAGAACGCTGAAAAGCCCCGTCGCGAGAGCCCCGCCCAGAAGATAAGGCAACGATCGCTCGCCGGCGATGATGAACCCCAGACAGATGCCCGGCAGCGTCGCATGCCCCAAGGCGTCGCCCAGAAGCGACCGGCGCCGCAACACCGCGAAGCAGCCGACGACCCCCGCCGTGAGCCCCAGGAGACTCGTACCCGCGAGCACAATCCATTCGTTGTAATGCTCGCGGAACATCAGTGAGTTTTCTCCAGCGCCTGTACCGCCTGGCCCACGGCATCGAGAATGGCGAGTCGGCCGCCGTACGTTTTGCGGAGATTGTCTTCCGTAAAGACTTCCCGCGTCCGGCCGCTGGCGAGCAGACGTACATTCAGCAACAGCACATGATCGAAATAGCTCGGAGCCGCACGCAGATCGTGATGGACGACGCAGGCCGTCTTGCCTTGCGCACGCAGCCCTTGAAGGAGATCGAGGATGGCTTGTTCGGAGGCGGCGTCGATGCCGGCAAACGGTTCGTCGAGGAAATAGATGTCGGCTTGTTGGGCCAGGGCGCGGGCGAGAAACGTCCGTTGTTGCTGGCCGCCGGAGAGTTGGCCGATCTGCCGCGCTGCGAAATCCGCAAGGCCGACTTGTTCGAGGCAGGCGTGTGCGAGGGTCTTCTCCGCGGCGCCCGGGCGGCGAAACCAACCGAGCCGGCCGTATGTCCCCATGAGCACGACATCGAGCACGCTCACGGGAAAGTCCCAATCGACGCTCTCGCGCTGCGGCACATACGCAACCCGGCCACGGACCCGGTCCAGGGGTTGGCCGAAGATCGACACGTTGCCGCTGACCAGCGGAACCAGGCCCAGAATCGCCTTGAGGAGCGTGCTCTTGCCGGCGCCGTTGGGGCCGACGATGCCGACGAGCGAGGGTTCGCGCAGCGTCCAGTCGACGTTCCACAAAACGGGGCGGCGATGATACGAAACGGTGACGTCGTGGATGTCGAGAATCGCCGGGTCGGTCGTGTCGATCAAAGCAAGCTCCTCTTAACGCAGGGCGTCGACGACGGTTTTCACGTTGTGCCGAATCATTCCCTCGTACGTTCCCTCGGGGGTTCCGGGATCGCCCATGGCGTCGGAGAAGAACTCGCCCCCTTCGCGGACCGCATGGCCGCGAGCCTGACAGCCTTCGATGAGGGCTTTCATGTTGCGCGAGCTGACGCTGCTTTCGACGAACACCGCCTTCACCTTCGCCTTGGTCAAGTAGTTGACGAGTTCCGTGATGTGGGCCACGCTGGCTTCCGTTTCGGCGCTCACGCCCTGAATGCCGCGAACATCGATATCGTAGGCC